>JACMIS010000309.1 GCA_014381035.1 Armatimonadota bacterium | reverse complement strand
GAGAATATCGGTCTCGATATTCACACTGTCTCCGGCGCGTAGGTGTTCGAGGGTCGTGTTTTCCCACGTGTGCGGGATAATGGAAAGCGCGAATGTTCGGTCTTCCGATTCGGCAACCGTAAGCGAAATGCCGTTCACCGCGACCGAGCCTTTGGTGACGATGTAGCGCATTAGTTCGGGGACCGCGTCAATGTAAACGAACCAGGAGTTGCCGATAGGGCGGATGGACGCGACGCGCCCGGTGCCATCCACATGCCCCTGAACGACATGACCACCCAGTCGCCCGCCGACCGGGACCGCGCGTTCTAAATTGACCGCGTCGCCGATGCCCAGATCACCGAGCGTGGATTTGCGCAGGGTTTCGTAGACCGCGTCGAACGTAATACGCGGCGCATGGATCTGCGTCACGGTCAGGCACACGCCGTTGATGCTCACCGAGTCGCCAAGCGCGACATCCTCGGCTATCTTGCCGGACGTGACCGAGAGGCGTACCGACTCGCTACCGCGCTCCAAGCCTGCCACTTTTCCTACCGCTTCGATAATTCCGGTGAACATTTAGTTTTTGTGTATCGCTTTCCGTTTTTTATTCGTCGCTACCGTTATCGTAAACAATATCGGTATAAATTGCAATATCCGCGCCAAACCGTTTTACCCGTAGTGCACCGGTTTCAACGGCATTACTCATATCGTTCGTCATCCCATCGCCGCCGATGGGCGTCGGAGCGTTTCGTCCGCCGACCAATTTTGGCGCGACAAAAAACAATGCCGTATCTACCAATTTTGCGGCATAGAACCCCGCCGCCAGCTCGCCCCCCGATTCCAGCAGGAGCGATAACGCACCACGCTCACCCGCCAGATGTCGCGACGCCGCCTTTAAATCCACGCGTCCATCCGTGCCCCCTGGCAACAAAACAACTTCCACGCCCCGCTCCATAACTTCGGAAACCCGCCCCTGCGTGGTCGGCGTATTCGTGGCATAAATCACGGTGCCCGGTCCCACAACCTTCGCCGTCAAAGGAATCCGTAGCCCGCTATCTATTACGACACGCAACGGGGCGTGAGCGTTCCGGGAAGTAGTCCCCTGTAACCCATCCCCTAACCGCGCCGTCAACGAGGGATCGTCGGCGAGGACGGTGCCGACTCCGACGACGACAGCATCTGCCGTGTTGCGTAACACCCGATGGACATAGGAGCGGCTCTCCGCGCCGGTGATCCAGCGCGACGAACCGCTGACCGTGGCGATTTTGCCGTCCATCGTCATCGCGGCTTTGTGCAGGACGTAGGGCAAGCCGGTCTCGCGATGCTTGATAAAAGGACGGTTCATCGTCCGCGATTCCGCCTCGCCAACTCCGACAGCCACGGTGATTCCCGCGTCGCGCAGAAGGGAGAACCCGCGTCCCGAGGTGCGCGGATCGGGGTCCAGCATGGCGCAGACGAGATGAGCAACGCCTGCCTCAACGCAACGCTGGGCGCAAGAAAGGCGCGGCGACCCATCCGCGTTTTGCGTGTGAGCGCAAGGCTCCAACGTCACGTAGATCGTCGCGCCGCGAGCGTTCTCGCCTGCCGCCGCGAACGCCATCGCCTCCGCGTGGGGGGTGCCTGGACGAACATGCCACCCTTCACCGACAACCGCTCCATCCTTCACAATCACCGCGCCGACCTTGGGGTTTGGATGCGTGAATTTGCCCCGTTTCGCCAGCGTCAGCGCACGCCGCATAAACCGCAGGTCATCCGTCACGAAGCCACGCCACCGCCGCTACCCGTGTCGCCACTTCTGCCCGCAAGGCTGGCACGTTTCGCCTGACTTGCCGCGACCGCTTCCTGGATCATCTCATCCACGGCTTCGCGTCGTTGCTTCCGGTAGATCGTAAAGTTTTCCAGCGAATCAAGCCCTGCTGTCCCGACGAGCAGGATCGCGAACAACACCCAGGTTATCCCGTACAGCAGTTGACTCGCCCTGACTAATCGTGCGGAGTCCTGACTCGGTACCCCGATGCGGTACTGCATGGCGTCCCAATCCGTGCTGAAATACAGGAACACGGTCAGCAAAAGCAGGTTCGCAAGCACCAGACCGATAGTGCGGAACAACCGCGACTTACCCGACAACGCGCCGTATTTTCGCGGGTAGCCCCAGATGGTGTAGCCTACTGTCCCCGCAAGCAGCGCGCCAAATACCCATTGAAATACGCTCATGACTTATTATACGGAAAAACGGGGGGTGTGGTTGCGCTCGCTTCCCATAACTCGGTACGATACACTCATGGGACTGGAAATTGTCGGACTTATCATGAGTGTTGAGGAGCGATTCGACATCGAGATCGCCGACGCAGACGTCGAAAAGTTCGTGACGGTCGGCGATATGTACGAGCACTTGTGTGGCATAGTGAATAGTGGCGAAATGCGGCGCGTATGCGAAAACTTGCGCACTTTTCATCGCGTTCGCAAGGTGTTGATGCGAACGGCGGAAGTGCCTCGCTGGTACGTTCGCCCGACCCGGCGGCTTGACCATTTACTGTCCGTGTTCCCCGCGAAACGAAAACTTGCACTGCGCCGTTTGCAAAACGAGATCGGCGTCCGAATAAACGCCGACCCCGATGAAGTCGTTACCGTCGGAGCAGTTGTTCGTCTTGCCGTCGCGCAAAGCAGAAGCACGCGGAAGTACGGGAATGACATGCCTATAGAAGGATGGAACCGCGTCACAATCTGGCAAGCCTTGCATGAATTGATCGTAACGGAGTTATCCGTCAAGCCGGGGAGGGTGATGTTATCCGCACGGTTCATCGAAGATTTGGATTGTGGATAACTTCGGAGTCGTTCACGATGAAAATTGCTTTCACCATTCCGAAGAACTCGCTATCTGACTGTGATGCTTCGCGAAGTTTCCTTTCTGCCTCCGGCACTATTAAACGCCCTTCGGCTTGATCTGATAATTTTTCCTCCGATTAAGAGAAGGCATAGGCAGTCCCGTATTGTCTGGATGCGTTCGTCTCGGCGGTTGGTTAGGTCCTTGCGATCCAAACCACAGACCTGGATGGTTTCGGCTCCCTGCATGTTGGGCTCCTTTTTCATCCGTGTCGTCGAACAGTGAGTTTTGCAGTGGGGGCGGTCCTTCGGCGTCTTCGGTGGATTGTGTGGCACCGTCTGCGCGCAGATGCCGGGTCAGGACACCGTGCCGCTTTTCCAGCACGCGCCCGATCAGTAAGTGCCGGTGGCAGACGAGGGGGTCTTCCTCGCTACACATCATGGCGATCCGCAGACCGCGCCGTGCCCCGCGCAATAGTTTCTCGACGCCGTTCTGAAACCGTTCGCTTTCTGCCATACGGTCGTACAAAACATGCCCCGCTTCGTCGTAGTAGCGCGTTTCCGGAGGGCGACCGCCGAGTGAATCGCCGAAAAAGACGTAACGGATTCCCGCGCTTTCCAACGCCTCCTGTAGATCGCGCTGGTTGAACTGCGGCAGGTAGCGCGAGACTGGTTCGGTCCGCACGTCGGCGAGCGTGTCTATCCCGGCGTCGGTCAAAAGACGCAGGAACGATTCGACCGATTGGTTGCTGTGCCCGACGGTCCAGACCGTGAGCGTTTCGCCATCGGGAGGAGTGGTATTGCTTGCCATGTTGACGTGTCGATAAAAATACGGCGCAAAGCGCGGGTTTTCCTGCCGGCGACTCGATTGCGGGTGTTCGTGGGAACGTACAGACGATGGAACGTCGCCGTCTGTGCAGAATTGTTGGGTCGGATGAGTTAAATTCATGCTAGGTGGGTATATGCCAGAACGAAGCCAGGAGTGGTTGCTTGATCACCGGGTGGGGCTACTCTTAATACCGAGGGGAAGTCGCCGTTGATAGGCAACAACTACCTGAGCCAGTAACACAATCAGTGATCGCTTTCACTGGGAAAGAAACTTTGACATCATGGCAGACGACAACATTCAACACGGAATTGATGACAACCCGACCGGCGATGCCGAAAAGGGCGCGGCACTCGGCGGCGTCGGTGGCGCGGTAACCGGAGCGGTTGCGGGGTCGGCGGCGGGACCTGTCGGCACCGTCCTTGGTGCGGTCATCGGTGGCGTCGCAGGGGCAGCCGGTAGCGGCGCGGCGGTGGCTGCGGTAGACCGCGTAGATAACGATAACACGGTCAGTGGTGTCGGCGATGGCGTCCACGTCGAAGGCGAAGCAACGCGCCGATAGGGGACGAACTGCAGTTACGAACTGCAAGATAACAGGGGCGCGTTTTTCTCTGGGAAGACGCGCCCATTAGTTTATGGCGATGGCTGTTTCGCCCGTCAAAACCGGATCACGGATCGGATGACGTTCCCAGTTTCCATTTCGTGGAACGCGGCTTCGACATCCTTCAGACCGATCTCCTTCGTCACCATCAGGTCGGCTAAGCGGGAAGTTACCGACAAAGTTACTTCAAAACCATAAGGTATTCAAAGGTAAACGTACTATAGCAAAGAAAAATTTGCATCTGTCTTGACAAACGAAGGAGGGGGGGGGTAGTATGCCCGTATAGTATTGTAGATCTGCCTTCGTAATGAAAGGTAAGGTGTTTCGTGGAAAAATTCTCGCAGGGAGTTCTACCTACTCCTAACCAACCGCGGTCGCTTGCCAACTTGCTCGGTCGGGCAAGGACCATGCCTTTCACCTTGCGCGTTCAACTGCAGTTGACCCTGCTGACCCTGCTTTGCCTCCTCTGGTTGAACCTGATCCGTCTCGATCCTCTGGCGGAGTATCGAGTTCAAGCATTCTTAGTGCGAACCGTGTTCAAGTCTCCGTCCGTTGTTGCCGCACAGAGTGGCATCACAGAGGCAATGCGTAACGACCCGGCGTTGGGTGCTAGCCCGTTAGAAGGGCAACGGGTACTCGCATCCATCACGAACGGGACGCACAAAGGCGTCCTTGTTATTTATGTCGGGGACTGTGCGGGTTGCACTACGATTGATCTCAATGTGTTCAACAATAACTGCGCTAAGAACGGACTGCTTTTACTCTTGCTGACAACGGGCAACCCGGAAGACGTGAATGACTTCGTGAAGCGACTGAAATTCCGTCCGGCTGTCGTCATCGATAAAGACCGTTCCGCCACGAAATCACTGAACACGATCTGGAGTCCTCGGATCTACTTGTTGTCCCGTAGCGGACGATTGGTCTGGCTTCAAAGATCGGACACCTACATGTACGACCCATTCAAAGACGCGGATTTCCGCCGGGCACTGGAGGAGGTAAAGAATGGAAAGTAAATCCTGCGGTTGTCATCGGCAACGGACCGCGTTCACCCTTGTCGAAATGTTGCTGGTAGTTGCGATCCTGATCGTACTTGCAGCCGTTCTTTACAGTGCGTTCGGACCGGTGCGTGCGCGGGCGCGTGAGGCGACCTGCGTATCGAATCTCCGGCAGATCGGACAAGCCATCGCGATGTACCGGGCGGATGCGGACGGCGGTGAAGTGTCTGAGGGTGCCGCCTCATCGTGTGTCGACTTGGGATTGCCATGTTTCGGTCTTAGTTCCACCTTGCTTAGCCCATACAAAATAGACAAGCGAATGGTTATGTGTTCGGATTATAAAGGTTTGTATGGAAAGGAGGAAGGGTTGGGAAGTACATACGTCTGGCCTATGTCCGCCGACGACAGTGGTATCCCTGAGCCATTCCGCTTTCGCACAAAGATACTCAAGCGTGGCGATTCCTCCGTGATCGTCTATGATCCGAACCATAACCGCCTTTTCAATCTCACGAAGGAACCCAACTGGATGCGCCAGCGTGTCCTGGTCCTCCGACTTAACGGGCAGGTAGACTCGTTGTCGGTGCCGCTCCGGTCTGCCAACAACGACTGGTGAGGATCACGGTTTTGAACCTCAACCAGATCACAAGTGCGAAGGGAGTTAGTTATGAAATTAACATCGCGTGTCTCGATTGCTATGAACCTGGTCCTGTTGTCGCTTTTCGTCTGGCAAGCACGGGCCCTGGCTTATGAGTGTGGTGCTCCTCCTTCCGACTGCCCTCAAGGGACGCTAAGCTGTATTGCTAATGTAGAAGGGGCTTTCTTCTCGTGTGCTACTAACTACGCGGGATGTGGGGCCGCCCCCAGTTGCGTTTCCTACTCGAACGTCCAGTACAGCTACAGTTGCCGACCTAATTGCGTAGCGCGTAGCGCGGGGGTAGGCGAATCGCCTTCGTACTGCTACCATAGTGGTCCGGATACTGGACAGTGCGGAGCCACCCCTCCTTAAGTTAAGTGGCGGGTAAATACCCGCGGCGTAGTACAGACAGCAAAAGTACCGCGCCGTGGGCAGGTGAAACGGTGGGGCGCAATGGTTAAAGAAAACACGTCGTATTATGTCTAACAAGCAAACAGCTGTCGCGGTTCGTAAAAAAAACATTATCCTGGTCGCTTCTGTCACCGTGATGCTGGCCGGGCTGGTGATCTGGCGTGTCCTCAGCGGACCTTCCCCGGAAGAGATCAGAGAGAATGCAATCCGTGCCCTGGAGAAGGGGGACGCGGAAGCGTTATGTGCCCTCGCCGACCCCGAAGAGATCAAGTTGACCGGATTGAGCCCGAAGAAAGTAAAGACGCTTCTTGACTCGACTCTCTGGGAGAACGGGTTGCCTCGTCAAATCAAAGTTGGCAAGCGAATGGAGGGAGCCGTAGATCAGGGATTTTGGTACGCCGACTGGGACAACAAACCAGGAAAATACCGGGTGGTCGTTCTGGCGAACGACCACCCTAAGAACGGTTGGCACCTTAACTTGTCATGGATGTTGTACTCGATCTGTGTCTGGAAAAATGGCGATAGAGGTGCTGACTCCTACTATGCGTTCGCACGCGAAAACAGCGTTACCGGTTTCCGACATCAATCCGGCGTGTATAATAATCCGCGTTATTTCGCTGACTTGGGTAAAGTAGCATCGGTGCAACCTCCACGACCACTTTAACCTGCTTGAATCAGGGGTAGATACTACCAATATAGGGAGCCTTGATCGGCATTTACCGACCACGACTCCCCTCCATCTAAAACCGGATCACGGATCGGATGACATTTCCGGTTTCCATTTCGTGGAACGCCGCCTCGACATCCTCCAGACCGATCTCTTTCGTCACCATTCGGTCGAGGTTCAGTTCGCCCTTCAGGTACAGGTCGGCTAAGAGTGGGAAGTCCACCGACGGCAGGGTGTCCCCGCAGTGGCAGACCCGCAAGGCGGCTTTGTTCCAGTAGACGCCGGTCGCCATGTCGCCTAGATTCAGGTTTACTGCGTCCGTTGCCGCCGGAAAGCCGATTGTAGTTGCCGTGCCGCCGTAGGAGAGCATCTTGATCGCTTGCTCCGTACACATCGGAATCCCGGTCGCCTCGAACGCGAACTCGACGCCGCCGTCCCAGCCGTCCTCGGTCAGTTCGCGCACCGCCTTGACCGGGTCGGTCTCGCGGGCGTTGACGACATGTGTCGCGCCGAACTCTTTCGCCCATTCCAGTTTGGTCGGGTTCACGTCCACCGCGATGATCTGCTTGGCGTGCGCGATCTTCGCACCCTGAATAGCGGAAAGCCCGACGCCGCCACAGCCGATCACGGCGACCCTTGCGCCGGGAAATACGGGCGATGTGTTGAGTGCCGCGCCAACGCCGGTGATCACGCCGCACGCGATCAGGCACGCTTTTTCCAGCGGCATTTCGTTCGGCATCTTGATCGCGGCTTTGCTATGAACGACCGTATGCGTCGCGAACGTCCCGCACCGGAGCACTTGTGAGCAGAGTGCCCCGTCGGATTTCCGGGTGATGCGCTGTTTCGGGCGCAGGGCAGCGTAGCAATGGCGCGGGTCGCCGCGCCGACACGCCGGACAGTCGCCGCACGGAGCGCGGTACGCGATCACGACCGGGTCGCCGACCGCGAGCTGCGTCACACCCTCACCGACCGCGTCGATGTAGCCCGCGCCTTCGTGCCCGAGCACAATCGGAAACGCCATCCCGTTTCCGTTCAAATTCTTTACGGTCAAATCGGTATGGCAAACGCCGGACGAATGCAGTTTGATCCGCACCTCGCCTGGTCCCGGCTCGTCCACAACAATATCCACAATCTCCGCGTCTTTACCCGCCTCGGCGAGAATCGCGGCACGTCCTTCAATCGGCATTGTTTCTTGCTCCTAAAAAACGTTTTCATAGGGGCGGCTGAAACCACCCCTACGAAAACGTTCCGCGTCAGGGGGCGGGCTTCCTGCAAAAAAGTTTCTCTTATCCCTTGACGAATTAGAGTAAATACTCTATACTGTTTCCAAGTAGAGTATTTACTCTAATATTTCACGTCATGAACGAAAAAATGGACAACCGCAAACGGATTCTGGAAGTTGCCCTGCACCTTTTTAACGAAAGGGGCACGGCGAACGTTTCCACCAACATCATCGCGCAGGAAGCGGGAATCAGCGTCGGCAACCTGTACTACCATTTCAAAAATAAGGAGCAGATCGTCCGCGCTTTGTTTGAACGTTTTTCGGAAGACACCGACCGTGCGTTCTCGCTACCCGAGGATCGCGTTCCGACACCGGATGATCTGGATGCTCTTCTGCAACTGAATTTTGTGGTTCTGTGGCGGTATCGCTTCTTTTACCGGGAGCGGATCGCCCTTCTTCAGCGTGATCCGGAACTGATGTCTCGTTATCGCATTGTGCGTCAACGCGGTTTCGACGGTTTCGCGTACCTTCTGCGCTCCTTCACGGAAGCGGGATTTATGCGGCTCCCCGAAACCCCGGAAGAGGAAAGCCAGTTAGCACAGGTCTGCTGGATCGTCAGCGATTTTTTCTTGCCGTTTCTGGAAGCGGATGGCGGGGAAGCCGACCTGTCCGCCCTCGAAGCCCGTCATCAAGAGCAGGGGGCATCCCTGCTCCGTCTCGTACTGCGTCCGTATCGGATTACGGACCATGTCAACAAAATAGAAAGATAAACCCATGAAAACTCAACAATGGACGACCGGATTGTTACTGATTGCCGCACCGTTACTGTTCAACGGTGCCTTCCTGATGCTCGCATCACGCTTCGACTATCCGGCGGTGCTACACCATCCGGCGGGGGAAGTATTGACCCGGTTCGCGGCGGGTGGTATGTCACTCCTCGGGACCTGGTACGTGATGCTCCTCGCCGCGTTGATGATGATCCCGCTCGCTTTAATAACCGCGAAACCGTTCGCGGAACGGCACGAAAAAGCGGCAATAGTGTTCGGAGTCCTTGCCGGATTAGTGCAAGCGTTAGGACTCGCTCGGTGGGTGTTTGTGACGCCGTATCTCGCGAAAACCTATGATAGTAGTGATGCAACTATTGCCACTCAAAATGCAATTGAGGTGATATTCACCGCGTTCAATCATTATCTCGGTGTCGGGATCGGGGAGCATCTGGGGTACCTGTTCACTGGCGTCTGGACACTGATTATGGCTCGTGGTCTCTGGGAAGCGAATCGGCGCGGCTTTGCGATTGTGGGCACCGTGTCCGGGGTAGGAATCCTGCTGGGGTTGGGCGAAGCGACCGGGGCGGTATGGGCACAGATCGCGACGGTGATGGGGTACCTGCTGTGGGCGGCATGGCTGATAGCACTCGGTGGCAACACGATCTACACGGCAATCCGACCCGCTCGCGTCTCGTCCACGAAATTCGTTTCCTTCGCCGCCTCGCTGATCGCTCTTTTGCTCGGTACGGTATCGGTCGCAAATGCTCAGGAGACGCAAACCGCTCGTCCGGAGAGCACTCTGTATGTCCATGCTTTCCGCTCCCCGCTGATCGGGCTGGAATATCGCCGTAGCGACTTCGGAATCTATGCGGGGCGATACACGACGATCATTTCCCGCAATAGCGAGGGCGACAGCGAGGACACCTGGTTCAATAAAATCGGCGTAACGTATTATTTCGGGACGCCATTCGTGAAACAAAACCGGAGCCGTCTGGAATCCTTCGTCTCCGTGGCATATATGCGTGGAACGGCGAATAGCTGGCGCGATAAAAACGCCGGGTTCATTGATACCGGTGTCCGCTATAATCTGGGGCGCGGTTTTGAAGCCCGTATCGGAACCGGTGTACTTTTCGGAGAAGGGCACAGCCCCCGCGTCAACCCGACGCCCGGAATCTCATACAGTATTCCGCTTCGGTGATAGATGACCGGAAGACCGACGACAAGGCGATGGATCTCATCGCCTTGTCGTCGGAATATTTCAGGTTCGGCATCGGTTTCCTGAGATGATTGGTATATCTCCCTTGTTTGGCAGATGACCCATGAAAAATGTCGGGTAGCCCAGTAAACAGGTATTTTTACTGTCTCCACAAACGCAGTGGTATATACCGATAATCACTCTGCAGACTGCGCATAGCACGATGCAAAAAGGACAATGCAACTCATGAACGCTTTTCCAATTTTCTCGAAAGCCGCCGTTGCCGCAAGAACGGTGTTCGGACTTTCTACGCTTCTCTTCCTGATGTCGCCCGGCGCGATTTTGCCCGCCCAAGCACAAACATCTACGCCGCCTGTCGTGCGCTACACCCCGGAAGGGACGCGAAAACTGATCTTCGTCAACAACCCGGAGCGGCTTGAAGTCGGTTTCACGGACACCATACCCGGCTCGGCGACCTTCGGCTTTAACTACAGCGACCTCGCGGACGCGGAGATCGGTCGAAAATCGATCCTCAACATGAATCTCGAACCGGGCAGCTACCGCAACGCGTTCGAGCATGTTTACAACCTGACCCGGGCTACGGTCCCCGTGACCGCGTCGAACCCGATCAGTTACGGGGTCGCATTGTTCAACCCTAACTTTACGAATCTGACCGTCACCGTGAGGGGCAAGGGATTCACGACGGGAACAACCGGCGGACAACCGTTCGTGGATCTGTTCAACAACCCGACCGAGACAACGATCACGCTCAAGCCGTTCCGCTTCCTCTGGATTCTGCGGAGCGACGCGGATTATGCCGGAACCAAGCCTATCAACCCCGGAAGTTTCTTCAGCGGCGTGGTAGATTTCGATGTTGCTGGCGGTTCGTTCAAGGTCCTGAACCTGGCGTATCAGGACTTTAACGCAGTATTCCCCCTTCTGGAAGCTACCGCAAAGCCGGTTGAGCAGCCCTCGAAAGCCCTCGCCGAAGCCGAGTATTCCAGTTTTGTGACGCGCCGATATACGGTTGCCGCCGCGCCCGAATCCCGCGTCTACAAAGGTTTGATGGCGTACCCGGACGCGCCCGAAAGTGGAGCAGGCGTAGTCACGAACCTTGCCTTCTCTGTAGACGACACGACCGCTATCGGAGCATTACCGGTCACCTACCCGCAGTATGTCCGCATTGACGCGGCTACCGGGGTTTTCGGTCCCTCGCCGACCGCGACGGTTCCCGGCACCGGCTGGTTCACGCACAACACCCCGCTCCGTGATACCGCGACCGTGAAAGTAGTCGGCAACGATATGTTCAATGTCCTGATGCCCGGCTACGGAACGGTCTACGCGCTCGCGCCGAGCTACACGCCGAACTCGCCGTTCTCGCAGGCGAACATCGGCAACTGGGCCGTCGTCTACCGTGACGTGATCACCCTGACGAACAACAGCACACGGGACCGCAACTTCGCGCTGACGCTCAACAACTCGTCCGGCAGTGGTAGCCCGATTGCCTACAAAGACGTCGCCGGTGTCTGGCAACAAGTTCTTGTCCGTGCCATCCCGGTGACCTACTACACCGTTACTGTCCCGGCCGGCACGACGCAAACGATTGAAGGTACGTTCACGCTCGGTTGCCCCGGTGTTGGAACCCTGCGCCACGCGGTCGTTGTGACGGACTAAAAAGTAGTGGTCAGTGATCACTGACCGCTGACCACTACTGGTTGCACTTCGGCTTGTTTGGGACGATCAATGTAGAATTGCTCGACCGTCTTCGCGGCATAGCCCCCAAACCCTAACATTAGAAGTGCCAGAACGGCGGCGAACCACGCACGATTCAGCGGCTTGATCGTAGATAGCGCGAAAACAAAAAGCAGACCGGTCGCGGGCGCGGCGGCGACGAGATAGCGACCGGCGGACAAGACGACGTTCCAGTCCGAGAATAACTGTTGCTGGATCAAAGCCGCGAGGCAAAAAGTAATCGTGGCGAATCCGGCACCGATAATCGCTTTCCCTGCTGAATCGGGCACATCGCCCTGTGTCAGTTTGCCGACGTTGAGCACGATCAGTATTATTGCCACCGCATCCAGCAAAAGGAGAAGGGGGCGCACATCTACGGTCTGGTAGAACTGCATCAGCCAGACCGGTAGCCACGCCGTTCCCGCGTACCAGAGCAGTGTCTGCGTCGCGTTTATCGGAACGGGGAACTCGGCGGGGACGAGACCACGCCCGAAGAAATCGGCAAGGGGACCCCGGTCCAGAAGTGGTCGGTCGAACGTTCGCAGGAACGCCTTGCCATACGCGACCTGATTGTACGCCAGCCATGGCGCGAGAAGCAGGGCGAAAGTGGTGAAGGAAGCGATTCTATCTTTCCATGCCGTTTGCGTCCGAAACAAAGCGACTACGACCACGGGAAGCCATATCAGTGCGGTCAGGCGGGTCAGACAGGCGAGGGCGAGAGTCGCGCCCAGGATGACTGCTTCGCGCAATGTGGGCGGCTCGTGCCGGCGAATCAGGCGCACCGATTGCAGCCAGACCGCCGCGCCAAACACCATCGCCAGCGGTTCGTTCGACAGGTTGCCGGTCATGTGCCCGAACATCGGCAGGAACGCCATGAACGGTGCGGTGCCGAGCGCGACCAGCGGTCGGTCGGGGAACGCTGTTTTCGCCGCTTTATCGGTCAAGAGGATGACCCCCATCCCGCAAAGGACGCACAACCCGCGCAGGATATACCAGATCTTTATATCGCCCGCGAGCGGGTGAGCGGCTTTATACACGACCGCCGCGACCGCGTAGAAAAGCGGCGGATGTTGCGCCTGATAGGAAACATACTGCTCCGGTGCCGTGCGATAATCGGGGGATGGCTTGGGAATCCGTCCGTTATCCGTGATGGATCGAATGTAAAGGAAGTGCTCTTTCTCATCCGGTCCCAATCCGACAAGAAGGGGGGCATCGGCGTGTTTCTCTGGCAGATTATCCGGCAAAAAGATCGGCTGTAGCGGAGTTGCCTGTATCCAGACAAGTTGCACCACCATGTAGAAAGAGAGCGTGGCGAGAAGCAGGTAGCGAGCAAATCGGCTGTCTGGCGCAGGGGATGTATCGGGCATGATATTCTGAAAATATCATACCCGATTGCTACGCCTACCGGATTAGTCGTCGTCCCCGTCCGCGAACGGCAGGGCGCGGATCGTTGTCTTGACGCCGTAGCGTTTCGCGGGAAGCGGGGCGTTCTTGCCTTTTGCGTCACGCCACAGGATCTCATTCAGCAGTTCGTCGGGTGCGGATTCCTCGCGCATCGGGTTGAGCATGCTGAGACTGTCGGCGGCGCGGTAGGCGGTCCGGGTATTGATCTGACCGATGATGCTTTTGTCCGGCAGAATCGCGGTGTACGGCGCGGCGTTATCCGGCTTGCTGGTGAACACGTTGATCGTGGGCGCGATGGCGTCGTACTGATTCATCGGGTCCATGCCGAGCAGGTTTTCTATCGTGTGGAGCGTCGAGTCCGTGTTATAAAAACGGCTGTCATGGCTGTTTTTCTTCACGAATGGGCTGATCACGAACGCTATCGACCGGTGCGCGTCTACATGATCGTAGCCGTTCTGGGCGTCGTCCTCGACAATGAATATCGCCGTTTTTTTCCAGTACGGCGAACGTGATACGGCTTCGACCAGTTGCCCGACCGCGTAATCGTTATCCGCGACCATTGCGCGGGCTGAAGGAGCACCCGCCGTGGTTCCCGACGTATGATCGCGCGGCAGACGCAGAAGCGACAACCCCGGCATCTTTTTGTTTTCTACAAAGCCGTTGTACTCGCGCAGGAACTCGCTGATGCGCGACGGCGATTTATACGCGCCGAAGGTCGCCATCATCCCTCGCGGTGGGGCGATACCATGTTTCTGTGCTGCGTCGCTGTCCGCATAGTCCATGTCGTACTCACGGAAATCCGGGTCCGTGTTCGGCGCAAGCAACGTATGTGCCGCGATCTGTTTTCCCGAACCGGGGGCGGTGCGTCCTTCGGGAGTGCGGGGTGCCGCCCCGTCGAACGTGACGAAAAAGCCGTAGTTTCGCAGTGAAACACCTGCTTTCTGCGCCGCGTCCCAGAGATAGCCGCCGGGAGCGCGGGAAACGTCCTGCATCCCGAGCCGTTCTACGGACACGTCGTTGTTCGTGCCTTCGTAGTCATACGGGCGTGTATGACCGCCGTAGCCGTAAGGCACGTTGCGCGACACGTAATGGCTCGCCATGCCCGCCGTCGACCAGTTCCACCCGTCGCCGGACACCTCCGCGCAGCAGTAAAAGTTGTCGAGCAAGACGAATCGCTCGGCGAGCGCGTGCTGGTTCGGTGTCACCTCGCGCCCGAACAGCACCAGCGACGGGTCGCCGTTGCCGCGCTTCACGTCCCCCAGAACCTGATCGTAGGTGCGATTTTCCTTGATGACATAGATCACGTGCTCGATGCCAGGATCCTTCAGCGCGGTCCGCGCCGTTTGCAGGAGGTCGCCATTGCGCCGGAGCGAGTTATTCTCTAATACCTGTTCCGAAAGCCGGGGCAAATCCTTGAGCGCGGACGCCAGCGAGACGCGGGAAACGGTACCATCAATGATGTTGTAAACGTACTGGG
>JACMIS010000038.1 GCA_014381035.1 Armatimonadota bacterium | reverse complement strand
TTCCGCCCCGGTCTTGTCCGACTTCACCAGGTATTCGGGATTGTCTTTGCTGGCTTTGACCTCATGCCCCTTGATTTTCATCGGTCCCGTGAGCTTCTTGACGACCGTGCCATGAATCTCTCCTTGTGACGCATCCCACGTCACCGAATCCCCTTTTTTGAACGTCTGCTCTTTTTTATTCGCCATACCCGTGCTTCCTAATCGCGTCGTTCGCGCAGTCGGTACCGCGCCGATAAGGGAATACCCGCGCGTGCGACGAACGCAAACGTGACACCGTATCGTGATTTACGGGGGCGATGCCTGGTCGTATTCGCCGTGTTAAATTTAACAATTTCTTAATCTAAAGTCCGGTGTGAGCCGGTATCATGGTTGTAGGAGCGAATACCCTAAGCATTAAGATGCCGGTCGCTCTCGATACTGCGCTTAATCGCGCATCACCCGTTCGTGGAGGAATCTGCCGATGTTTCGTGCGAAAGTTCTCATCCCCGCGCAACGCACCCGGAATGCGTTCACGCTTATCGAATTGCTTGTAGTGATCGCAATTATCGCGATCCTCGCCGCGATCCTGTTTCCGGTGTTCGCGCAGGCGCGTGAGTCGGCGTACAAAACGACGTGTGCTTCCAATCTGCGACAACTGGGCAACGCGTTTGCGATGTACGCGGTCGACTACGACGACCTGTTCCCCTGTCCCGGCGGCGGGACGCAACTCATCAGTTCCGGTGCCAGTCCCGCGACAGGCTGGATTCAATCCAACCCCGACAACTCTATCAGCGGCATCTTCCCGTATGTGAAATCCGGCGACAAGTTTTCGGCGAGAACCAATATGTTTTCGTGCCCTTCCGCCGAGGATTTCACCGGTACCAGCACCGGTCTCCCCATCGCCGGGGTCGACAAACAGCGTTCGTTCATCATGAACGACTACGCCCGCGCGAGTCATCCGGGGACGTTTGAAACGAACGTGACCACCCCGACGCCGAGACAGCCCGACAGTTTCGCGACCGGAATCTCCACCGCCACCATCCCGGAACCCAGTAGCCTGATCCTTCTCTACGAAGGGTCGCAGCGCGTTGACACCGCCAATGCGGGCGGGACGAACCGCAACGGGGCACCGCTTCACCGCCGCACGATGGGCACATCCAGCCGTCCTCCGTTCACCATCGGTTTCCCTGTCGGGCTACATTCGAGCAAAACTATGTCCAACTTCCTGTTCGCCGACGGGCATGTCAAAACGATGAAACCCGGCGCGACCTGGACGAAGGCGATTGACGCGAAATTCGCGCAAATAAATCCGGACGTTTGGAACAATGTTTGTGTGCCGAATCTGAACAACTTCGCGTGCGGCTCCGGACAAAAAGACCTCTGGAATCCGCAGATTCAGGATGTTGTGTACCCGTAGGAGAGATAGAACATGGGTTTTCTTTTCGGTCCCGACATCGCGCCGGAATTGCCGCTCGTGGCGAAGTTCAAGGCGGAAGAAGCGATCCAGGGCGTCGCCGTGGATCGGGACTTCTTCTACGCGATAGACAACGACGCCATCGGTAAATACGAGCGGAACACAGGGCGCAAAGTCGGCGTATTTCGTAGCACCCCGCAGGTCCCGCTGATCCACATGGACGGCGGGATGGCGATGGGGGGGAAGTTATACTGCTCGCATTCCAACTTCCCCGAAACGCCTATGGTTAGTTCGGTGGAGATCTTCGACGCGCGGACGCTCCAGCATATCGGTAGCCAGAGTTTCGGTCTCGATGCCGGTTCACTCGTCTGGGTGGACTGGCATGACGATTCCTGGTGGGTCTGCTTCGGGCACTACAACGGGAAAGGCGGCGAACCGGGGAAACCCAACACCATGACCAGCCTTGTGCGCTACGACCGCGATTGGCGCAAGCGGGGCGGCTACACGTTCCCGACCGATGTCGTCGCCCGCTGGGATGGGATGACAGCATCGGGAGGCATCTGGGGACCGGACAACGTTCTTTATGTAACCAGCCACCACGCCCCGGAGTTTTATATTTTCCGGTTGCCGCGCTCGGGAAGCGTGCTGGAGTTGCAACGGATCGTGAAGTCGCCCGCCGAAGGACAGGGGCTGGCGATTGACCCCGCGCACCGCCGCCTTTTCCAAATTCAGCGCAAGGAACGCGCCGTGTACGAGTTCGATCTCGCGCCGCTCCTGAGACGTTAGGCATTGTTACGCCATATCTTCCTCGGGAGACGTGGCGAATACTGCGGGGTGATCAGGGGCACCCGTCTGACGTAGCCGTAACCTATCCCATCTGGTTGGCGTTCTAATGGGCAGGGGGATAGGAATATGCAGAGCGCAAGTGCTGTCGTTGGTTTATTGGGGACTGCTCTTATTATCGTTGTGCCGTTGCTGATGCTGGGAGTGATCCTATTTCTGTTCGGGACACGAAGCAAAGGGATTGTCTCCGAGGAGGGGCGTAGACTCGGCGTTGCTATGGTCTTCAGCCACTTCGCTGGCTTTGGTCTGTTTGTCGTCGCGAATGCGATACCGACTCAATTACAACCTGTTCGTGTTCTTGTAGCCTGCTTCGCCATCCTGTTGCTGGGTGTGACACCGTTTTCGATCTCCATAATGCTCATCAAACGCGAGTGGATTCCACGGGCGATGTACCCACTCGGATGGTTTATCGCGGCGACCACCGGTTTGTTATCCCTGGCACTTTGTTTCATGGTTTGGGTAGCGGATTTGGCGGTCAGGTCCGTCGCATCCGGCTGATACGTCGTAGCCGTCTTTATCCAGGGAAACCCGAGGTCGTCAAACCTCCTGCGCGATCAACTCTTTCGCGGCGGGAACAGATGCGGGCGGCACGACGATGCCGCGCAATCCGGCGAACACGGCGGCGGAGATCGCTTCGGCGAGTTCGCCGTCGTTTGTTGTAGATACGAAAACCCACATCGGAGGCACGGTCAGAACATCGGGCAGGGTCAACGCGGCAACTTCGGCGGCGTCGAACGGGAGAAACATCGACTCGTCGAAGCCGCGCCATTCGTCCGGGTCGGTCAGGGCGTCGGCTTGGGGTGCGCTCGATAGTAGTGCCGAAAAGCGCGGTGTGTCGGCGAGCCGCCCGGCGTCCATTTCGGCATCCGCGACGGCAGAGAGTTCCGCCCGCAATTCGGGCAGTGAGAGCGGCAGGGTTTCGGGCGTAAAAAGAAGGCGTAAACGACAAAGTGCGGCGAAACGCACCAGTGAGGGCGCGTCTATCGCGTCGAACGACGCCAGTAGTGCCACATCACCCCCGCCCAACGCGTCCGCGACCGGTAATAAACGGGCGAATGCCGCGCCGTCCGGTTCGTATTCGGGCACATCCCAGGGCAAAAAATCACCGGGACCGTCGATCACAAAACCGTCCGCGCCGTTCTCCGCCGCTTCGCGTAAGTCATCGTGGGTGAAAACCCTCGCCCAGACTGGTATTTCCGTCCCGGTGAGTGTCCGCGCCGTCTCCTGTGCGTAGCCCAGACGATACCGGGGTCGGTGCCGGTGTTGCAACCGATGGATCGCACCCGCGTCCGGCGCGACCGTGACCCGCAGACGCACCGGGTCAACGATCAGCCATTCACCCTCGGGAACCGCGTCTCGCGCTCCGCCGACCCCGGCGACCACTGTCAGCTCGGTCGGCAGGGAAAAGCGCGGGTCGGTTTCCCACTCGGCGACGACACCGGCTAAAACCAAGCCCTCGGGCAGCGGCATCAGGAGCGAATGGTGTGCGTCTGCAGTCACTAAAATAATCTCTACCGGCTCCTCGCGCTTCGCCTGTCGCGCCGCGACCGCGAGAAGCTCCGCCGACAATGTCGAGCGACCGGTCTTCTCATCCTGTGTCAGTTTCGCGGCGCGGGCGAACACGGTACGCGTTCCGCTCGCCGTATTGCCACGCAAAAGCACACTCGGCGACGGTTCGCGTGTTTCGCGTCGTCGGGACCGTTCGGGAATATCAGGGGAAGAAAGTGTAGCCAATAGGTATAGCGTATTCTATCGTGTCTCTGTATTCAAGCTCTTACGGCTTTAGTGGGTAAAACTTACATGACCGCGAAACAGTCATAGCAACAAGGATTGTTTCGCCGGGTGGGAGTGTGCGAAACAGGATTTGAGGGTTGTCATGTTTAACATTGAGTTTTCAAGCACAATGGTGTATTAGAAATCCAATGGCAGTCCAACAACCTAAAACTCTTTCTACGCTCATCGAAGACCCGGCGATCACAGCCCCACAAGCCGGACGCAAGCGCGAACTTTCCGACCGGGCGATTGCAAACCTGTTCCTGCTTCCGACGATCCTGCTCCTCGCGGCGATGAACCTGTTTCCGCTGTTCTGGTCGCTTTACCTGTCGTTCACGGAGTACCGCGCCGATAACCCCAAGTCGGTCCCGACCTGGACCGGTAACGAGAACTACCGGGACGCGCTTTCGAACGGCGACATCTGGCAATCGTTCCAGATAACGGCGGGCTTCACCGTGCTGGCGGTCGGCTTGCAACTCGCTATCGGGTTCGGGCTCGCGCTCCTTCTACACCGCACGTTCCCGCTCAAAGGGTTTATTACCACACTTTTCCTGCTCCCGATGATGCTCTCTACGGCAGTTGTTGGATTGTTCTGGAAATACCTGCTTGATCCGTCGTTCGGAATCGTCAACTACCTGCTGAGCGTGATTCATGTCGCGCCGGTCAACTGGTTCGACAAGGATCACGCCCTCTGGTCGGTGGTCATCGCCGACACCTGGATGTGGTCGCCGTTCGTGATGCTCATCGCGCTGGCGGGGCTGGCTTCGGTGCCGAAAACGCTCTACGAAGCGGCGAGCGTGGATCGGGCGTCCGAGTGGTTCAAGTTCCGCTACATCACCCTGCCGACCATCGCGCCGCTCCTCATGGTCGCGGTGCTGTTCCGAACCCTCGACTCGTTCAAAATGTTCGACCTCGCCTGGATCATGACCGGCGGCGGCATCGGCAACGTTGCGGAAACAGTCTCGATCCGCGTTTTCAAACTCGCCCTTGTGCAATGGAAAACCGGGGACGCGTGCGCCCTCGCGTACATTGTGTTGCTGGTCATCATCGGCTTGACGAACCTGTATCTGATCCTGCTCGCCCGCGTGAAAGGGGAGGGGACCCCGGACGCCGAACCGTTCCTCGCCCGGTTCGCCGAATCGCCCGCCGTTCGTGGTGCGTCGCGCGTCGTTCCGTTCGTGCTTGCCGTACTTGCCCTGTTCGGCGCGTACCGGTTGGGTGGGGCAATACTGGTCGGTATACTTGCCGGGATCACCGGTTTTTGCACCTTGCTGTTCCGCTT
>JACMIS010000308.1 GCA_014381035.1 Armatimonadota bacterium | reverse complement strand
TTTTTTTGGCGAGGGCAACTCGCCCTTTATACGTTAAAATGAAAACATGCGTGTTCCTGCGGGCGGTCCGGCGACGATTAACGGCATCATATACCAGATGCTTTGGACCCTGTTGGAGACGACTTCGATCCGGCTACGGAATCTGGCGACCCGCGTAGGCGGCGAAGAGATCGCTCGCGTCACCTTGGTGCTGGAGCCATCACAGGGCGGCGACGCTTCAATCCTCAGGGCAGGGGTGCAGCGGGTGGTACAACTCAAAGCACGGTCTGACGGTTCGACCTGGTCGCTGCGTGAACTGGTACACGATGTCCTCCCCGACCTGTATGGCGCGGTCGATTCGGCTCAGCAACAAGAGTTCGTTTTTTTTACGGAAGGGCGGCACGGTGATTGGGGCGAGGTCGCCGAATTTTTCGCCCGCCTCGCCCGCTACCCGTTCCCCGAACCAGGGCAGTCTGCGGCCTCATTGTTGGACCCCGAACGCATGGTCAGGTTTCGGGGGGCACTCCTCAACACGGTGGAGGGTGGCGTCACCACCATAAGCGAGTGCGACCTGTTCGAGCAGATCGTATCCGTTCTACGCTCTACGCGGCGGGACATAAAGAACGCCCCGGAAGAAGTTACCAGGCGGAATGTCTGGTGGTTGTTGTCGCGTTTAGAGTTTCGGTGGGGCGAGACGAAGGAGCGTATGCGCGGTCTTCTATTTGACCGGCTCCACTCACTCGTAGACGACCCCGATGCGACGCAAAATACGCTCAGTTCGCTACTCATGGCACTCCAGGATAGAGCCACGGGCGGGAACGTCTCGATTGACGCCGACGAGTTTTTCACCGAGCATGGGCTTCGTGGTATCCCTCTCGTTCGCCGCCAGTGGTCCCGTATGGTCGAGGTGGGAGCGGAACTGTTGGAGCGGGACGTCAACCTCAAGTTCCGTTATGACTCCGCCGCCGATGTTCGACCGGGCGGGGCTACACTCGTCGCTGAACCTCAAGTGGATTTATGGCGGCGCGGTGTCGAAGATGCGGATTGCCTCCTTCTTGCGGGCGGCAGCGGTCAGGGCAAAACTTGGAGGCTATGTGCCCTTGCTCGCGCCCTTGCAGCAACCGACGCTCCTGTTGCGATGGTCACCGCCGACTCTGGTGCGCGGGGTGTTGCTGAGGACGCCGCTCATCATTTCTGGTCCCGCGTTTGTTTCCGCAAAATTACCACAATGCGCTTGGATCAGATCGCCCGGCACCTGCACGAAACGGGTGCGGTTTTACCCGGTGCCACATGGCTGTACGTCCTTGTGGACGGAGTCCAGACGCCGCAGGAGGTTATATCACTCTACCAGCACATCGGTGTTGTGGACGGAGTGCGGTTAGCCTTCGCCGCTTCCGAGCGTGTGGATGAGAGGCTGAAAGACTTACCGAACGCGCCGCCCTTCGTGAAACTCCCCGTGAACGATTTTACGGAGGAGGAACTGCGCCGGTACGTGGCAGATGGCGACTCGGTTCGATGGCATGCGATACGCGATGAGGGTGTACGCGAGGTCATCCAGCGACCTCTGCTCGCGTGGATTTACAAAACCCTGGCGGGCGGACTGGGATGGGACGCGCGTAACGAGTACGGGCTTTACGACGCCTATCTGCGCCGTCAAGTTCTGGAACGGCTCCAAGACTTGGGGCTATTCACTGCGAGTGAGCCACTAATACGTGCCGGGCTTGCCCTCTGGGACGGCGAGAAATACCCGTGGTCCCAAAAGCAGATGTCGATCTTCGGGTTTGGCAACGACCTGATTGCGCCGTTACTCGCCTCGGGTTTTCTGATCCATGATGACCACGGTCGCTACTCGGTATGGCACGACCGTTTGAAGCAGTGGTTGACCGCTCATGCGCTGGCGGAAGAACTGGCTGACGGGCAAAGAAATGTTGATGAGGTTGGCAAACGCTGTCATGACCTTCTTTTTCACGACTCCCGGCACGGAACCCCTGAGGCGGAACGGGAACTGCGCATGCGTTACGTCCCGATGGACCTCGTATGGCAACTGGCGCACCGGTCGGCGTACAGTTCTGTCGCTGCCGGTGCCCTCAATGCTCTGCTGAAGATATTTGAGGGGAAGCAGACCCGTCCCCGAACGTGCGAGTCACTCTACGAGCGATTATTGCCATCGGTAGGTTCCGCTATCGCGCCAGCCTTGTTCCGGCGTCTACTTGAAACCAAAGGCGATAGGGAGGAGCGGCACAGACGGGGGAGGATAAGTAGATGTCTCGCCGGGCTTGATGCCGATGCTGTGTCACAAGACGCTATCGGTCTACTGACCCATGCCGACAGGGGGTTGCGCCGTGCGGGGGTAGACATACTGACGTCCCGCCCTGTCGCCACAGCCGTTACCACCCTGTGGCAACTTTATTGCAAGTTGCGTGAGGAGTGCGAGATATGGGATAAGCGCTTGCATGCCGAAAGGCAGCACGTTAGCGGTGCCGAAATCGATACCGTGCGGACCGTTCGACAGCGTAGGAATCGGGAGGATAGGAACCCGTTATGGGATAAGATGGCCGCCTGGAAGGCACTCGCTGCCTGCGCCCCACTCGCCCCGGACTGGATCGCGGATCAAATCCGGCACTTACCCGCACCAGAACAGATCAATCGCTCGCTCCCTGTGGACTCGCTTATCTGGCTACTAACCTACACGCGAGACGGAGGTGAACTCTGGCGAGGAAGTAAGGAGTTACTTCGCCCGTGGACGGTCGCGGAGCCTGGCGCGGAACCCGGCGAAGAGGCTGTCAGTTGTGAAACGGCATTCGCTGACGCGGCTTATAAGTGGCGTGACACCGAGGAAGTCATGTGGCTCCGCACACGCGTCAGCAGTGATCACTGGCGGCTCTTAGGACCGAGATGCCTGAGGGCACTTGCGAGAATTACTCCTGACGTGGCGGTTCAAGCACTCCCTGATCTCGCGCCGGGCTTCTTCGACAGCACCGATAAATGGGTGCTTCGATACCTGTTGGCACGGAGACCGGACGCTACCCGTGAAGTGATGACGCGCCTGATCACAGACGATGAGAAAAATCGCTGGGGTTACGCCTACGTTTTCAATGACGTACCCGAAGCACTCACTGCCACTGCCCTAAATATTCTTCTGGATGATATTCATCGCGCGATAGTGGAGGACGATGGCGACGTATACACTCTCTGGAAGGCCCTACGTTCCATCGAAAGCACCGCCGATATTGCCGTGTTGCAAGCCTTCTGGAGGCGAAGCGAACAGGGTTGGGATGAGCCACTCGCGGA
>JACMIS010000307.1 GCA_014381035.1 Armatimonadota bacterium | reverse complement strand
TCCTCGATTACTTCGTCACGTGGGTCAAAAATCTCCGTATCCATAGCATCATTATATCACAAAAACCGTTTACAATCACTAACAAACTATAGAAAAAGGCGAAAAACACGGTTTAGCAAAGCGATACACAGGGGCGATACAATAAACAGGAAAATATTAAAAAATGGCAAAACTGAATCAGATTATCGCTATCGAAAAAGGCGTCAAAAACACCGCGTTCCAGGAACTTACCGAAGCGCATCACCAGCTACAAAAACCGACTCTGCTTTCCGGGATCGCGCGCACCTATCGCCCGAAGGACGAAGAAGGTGAGCAACTTCCCCCGGAATCGACGCGAGTGCAGGTCCGCGCCGAGGAAGCCGTTCGCACCACGGCGGAAACCCTGACCCGGCTTTTCGATGTCACCGCGACCAAGGAATGGGCGAACTGCGACGCGAAAGGCGACGTGATCGTGGACGGCACCGTGTTGCTTAAAAACGTTCCCGCGACGTACCTCCTGTTCCTCGAGAAACAGTTGGTGGATATGCATACGTTCGTGAAAAAACTCCCGGTCCTGGACGCCTCCGAAACCTGGACGTTCGACGCGGGTTCGGACTCGTTCGCGACCGAGCCGGTACAGACCGTGAAAACGAAAAAGATCCCCCGCAACCACGTCAAAGCCGAATCCACCGAGCACCACCCGGCGCAGGTCGAGGTGTATTACGAGGATGTGACGGTCGGCTACTGGCGCACGGTCAAGTTTTCCGGCGCACTCCCGGCGAAGCGCGTGAACGACCTGTTGGAGCGCGTCGAGAAACTACAGACCGCCGTCAAGTTCGCCCGCGAGGAAGCGAACAGCCTGGACGTGACCGATCAGAAAATCGGCGCGAAGGTGTTTCAGTATCTGTTCGGGTAATGGTCGGGGGGTTTTCACCCACCGGTAAAAGCCTTTCGGCTTTTACCGGTGGGTGAAAACCCCCGAAGTATGGAATAAACATCGGCTGTAACTTTTTTCGTCACGCCCCTGTCTTCGCTATGGCGGCTTTCCCGCCGCCATCACGCCCGGAGGATCGCCATGCACCGACGAACGTTCGTCTCTTTAGCTGTCAGTACTCTCTCTTCTGCCGCCTATGGATGCGGGGGAAGCAGCGAAAATGAATCGCCCGAAAAAACAGACTGTGACGACGCCGTACCGTACCGGGGCACCGCGCTCCATCCGCCCGTCGTCGAGGAAGTTTTCGTTTCTATCGCCCCGGACCTTCGCGGCGAACCGGACAAGAATCTGTCCGCCCGACTCGACGCCGCGATTGACGACATTCTGAAAAAGACAAAGGCACCGGGGATCACTGCGGCGGTCGGCATTCCCGGTCAGGGGATCTGGTATGTTTCTCGCGGACTCGCTATAACCGACCCGCCAACGCCTATAGAGGACGCATCACTATTTCACTTCGCGAGTGCCGGGAAGGCGTTCACCGCCGCCGTCATCATGCAACTCGTTCGCGAGGGAAAACTCCGCTACGAGGACCCGCTGGCGAAATGGTTCCGGGATTTCCCCAACGCGAAAGCGATCACTGTCGAGCATCTGCTGACCCACACGAGCGGCATTTATAGTTTCAACAGCGGTGATTCACCCTCGGGGAGAAAGGAGTACACCGCGCCCGATGCGGCGATACAGATCGCCCGAAAACACGGCAACCTGTTTTGTCCGGGCGCGTACTGGAACTACTCGAACACGGGATATACCTTTTTAGGAAAAATCGTCGAAATAATGGACGGCAAACCGTTCCACGAAGCGGTGCAAACACGGATCATCACCCCACTCGGTTTGAAACACACGGTCGCACTGGCACCACGGCAGAAGTTAGAGAAGCTGGCTACCGGGCACATCGGCGGTAAACCGGCGCGAGACTTCGACCTGACCACGCCGTATGCCGCCGGGAACATTGTCGGACGTGCCGATGATCAGGTTCGCTTCTGGCACGCGTTTTTATCCGGCGGGTTGGTTGGCACAAACGCGATCACGGAATCCTTCAAGCACTTGTATCCCATGTTCGCCGACGGTTCCGGACTGTTCTACGGGCGGGGGGTGATGCTGTACGAATTTTCGGACAAGGGACACAAAAACAACTGGCTCGGACACAGCGGCGGGATGCCGTTTTTGAAAGCGGTCGCCGCGTATGACATTTCAACGAAAGTGTTCGTCGCCGCCGCGATCAACGGGGATGTTTCGGCGGAAGCGACCGCGAACGCGTTGCTCAAGGAGGTGGCATTGTACCGGGACAGTGCCCGGAAATCCGGCGCGAAAAAGTGACCCGCTCGCGGAATCACGATATAATCTTCCCGGAGCGAATGACTCAGACTTAAACTCAGACTGACGGGTTCGCGCTACCAGAGTGCAGGTTCGAATCCTGCCCCCGCCAATTTAGTTTTACACGGCGGGGTAGCCCAACTGGTAGAGGCAAGCGCGAAGCCAACCCAACCGTTAGATTATTGCTCCAGACTAACGTATACGCTGTCCATCGCGGAATCAAGTGCCTTCGGTCGAGGACGTTGCACGCGGGTTCGATTCCTGCCTGCCCTATTTTTATATCGAAGGGCGGTAGTTTAGCGGCAAAACGCAACGGCGTAAAGAGTGAACCGTTTGGCTTAAACGTGTCCGTGTGACCCGAGATAGCAAACCGACGACCGGGGAATGGTCATTTCCCCGGTTGTCTCCTTGTATCTTATGTCTGTGCTACTCAGGTATGCTCTGACGTAGCCACCGGGACGTGATAGACCGTTATCTCGTGGGTCTTGGAGGCATCCAGAGACCGTAGAAAAGCAAGGTCGTCACGTCCTCTCTCCTTTAAGCCGAACAGTTGCCTGGGCACGATTTATTCGTAGCCCGTATCTACAAGGTTGGGTACGGAGAAAAGAGAAAGAGGACAAGATGCAAGCACAAACAGCCGCACCCGATCCACTCACTAACTCAGCCTTCATCGGAATCGATGTTGCCAAAGCCTTCTGCGATATTTCCGTCCACGGCGACAACTCCCACTGGCGTTTCGCCCGTGACGAACACGGACTCAATCTCCTTCAAGAGAAAATCGCCTCCTTACGCCCCGCACTCGTGATCCTTGAAGCGACAGGTGGCATGGAAATGCCAGTTGCCGCAACCCTCGCAGTCGCCGGAATTCCTGTGGCTATAGTCAATGCACGTCAAGTCCGTGACTTCGCTCGTGCTTGTGGCAAGCTTGCAAAGACCGATGCTATAGACGCAGCAGTGTTGGCCCATTTCGCTTTCGCTGTTCGTCCCCCAGCCCAGTCATTGCCAGATGAGGAAGCCCAACAACTTCGTGCTTTTTATGAGCGACGACGACAATTGCTTGACATGTTTCGGGCGGAAAGCAACCGTTTAGAAGCGGCGTCCACTATTGTTCAGAAAAGCCTTCAGGAGCATATCCAGTGGCTCACAGAGCGAATAAATGATACGGACGACGGCATTAAGGCATTGATCCGCCATAGCCCGATCTGGCGTGAAAAGGACGATCTGCTTCAGAGCGTCCCTGGTGTAGGCAAGGTAACTTCCGCGACCCTCCTTGCGGCTCTTCCCGAACTTGGACACCTTTCGCGGCAACAGATCGCCGCGCTCGTCGGTGTCGCGCCGTTCAACCGAGACAGTGGCATCCTGCGTGGTCGTCGTGCTGTATGGGGTGGTCGCGCTACCGTCCGTGCCGTTCTCTACATGGCAACATTGACGGCAGCCCGATGTAATCCACCCGTAAGAGCCTTCTACAAACGTCTGCGCGAAGCGGGAAAACCATCCAAAGTTGTTCTGGTCGCCTGTATGCGAAAGATGCTGACTATACTTAACGCTATGATGAAGCAGAACACTCACTGGAAATCCGAATCTGTGGCAGTGTAGTGTGAATCGTTCCTTTCTTGCCGACGTTCGGTGGAGGGCTTTTGCACGCCTTCAGAAAAGCAAACTCACACTTGACAAATAACATAGTTGCTTGTATCTCCACGTGCTTTTATCTCCACGTGCTTTAGTGGGAGCGACCGTGCATTCGTTGCCGGTCCTTTTTCTTTGCTTTTATAGGGCGCGACTCAAGTCCAGAGCCGTTCTGAGCTAACAGCTAACAAACGGGTTAGTGAACCTGCAATCTTTGTTGCAAACTTCCCGTGTGCAACTCGAGCAGATGTCCATCGGGGTCGGCGAAATACAAGGATTGCCCCTCCTCTTCCGACCGCGTTCTGCCTGGCAAAAGAGTCACCCCCAGATTCCGCAACCGTTGCTCCCAATTGGCCATGTCTTGCGCTTCCACCGTGAACGCGAGGTGCGTAT
>JACMIS010000306.1 GCA_014381035.1 Armatimonadota bacterium | reverse complement strand
GATTCCGACCGGCTCGGTCCCCTGCTGATCCGCCCGGCGGTCGGCTATGCGGTGCGCCCAAACATTTCACTCTGGCTCGGCTACGTCTTGATCCCGAACTACTCGCCGCGCCGTACCACCGAGAACCGTTATTTCCAGCAACTGCTAATCAATACGAAGTTCCCGACCTTCGATCTGGTTAACCGGACGCGGCTCGAAGAACGGTTTCTGGAGGGCGTAGACGAACCGTCGTACCGGTTGCGCCATTTCGTGCGCGGCTTCGTTCCGGTCACGCGCGACCGAAAATGGGCGGTCGTCGCGCAGAACGAACTGTTCTGGAACCTGAACGATGCCGCGCCGAACCTGCAAGGCGGGTACGACCAGAACCGGACCTTTCTCGGGGTGGGCGTGGCGACGGCGAAGAACGTCCGACTCGAAACGGGGTATCAGTACGTAAATGTCCGCGTCCCGACCGCCGCGCCGGATCGGCATCTGCACACGATCCTGACGATGCTGTTTTTGAATTATTAAATGCCTGGTCGTTGATTTGACTGGCGGGGATCATCGGTTGTGTCCATCGGTTCCACCGACCCGAGGTGCGCGAGCGGAGGCGGTACGTAAGGTTGCCATATCGTTGCCGTCGGGATGGCACAAGTCATTTTTGGAGGACACCGGGGTATGCGGAAAGAGATAACGCCGATTGGCATGATGGGATGGTCACCGCCCGCCGAAACCGGGGCGAGTTGGGGCGGCATCGCGCCGGTGCGATGGACGGTGGACCTGTATCACGCCGCGATGGAAGCCGGGATTCTGTACGAGGGTGCGCGAATTGAGTTGGTGCGCGGGCAGATCGTTCAGATCGCGGAGCGACCGTCGCCGCGATATTATCACGCGGTCGGGCAGTTGACGGAACGGCTGTGCGATGTTTTCGGGGAACGCTGTACCCGGACGCGGGGCGTGTTGCGCGTGTCGGACGACACGGAACTGGAGCCGGAAGCATTGGTGACGCGGCACTCCTGGCGGCACTACACGACCGATTATCCCGTGCCCGAGGACGCGCTTCTCGTCGGCGAAGTCGCGGAAACGACACATGGCTTTCTGCTCGGCTTCAAGTCATTAATCTACGCGCAAGTCAGGAGTGTCGGAGTATTGGATAGTAGACACTGTCGCGCGTGAATTGGTCGTCCACCGGGAACCCGGCGAAAACGGCTATTGTAACGTAGTATCGTATTGTGAAGCGGACGTGGTTTCCCCGCTCGCCGTTAGCATCGTGGTTTCCGACCTGCTTCCGACACCGGAAGAGATCGCTTTCGCCATTTCGCCGGACGCTTTGCCCGTTATGGGAAACATCGCGCCCGCCGGACCCGTCTTATAATCAATGATCAAATGTTTGCCACTTGGAGAGCACACTTGTAAGGAGTAATCAACTTTGTCGGATTCGTATTCGCTTTCAACTGATGCGTGGGACTTGCACCGCCGGGCGGAGCGCGACCGCGCTCGCCATAACGAAAAAGTGCGCGAGATTTTGAAGAAGTCGCTCGGAGATGTCGTCGCCAACGAGGACATTATTACCGCCGACAAAAATAAGATCGTCAAGGTGCCGGTGCGTGGTCTGGAGCTGCCGCGCATCCGCTTCGATCCGAACGACCAGAAGCGTGTCGGGCAGGGGCAGGGCGGTTCGCAACAGGGCGACGTGATCGGTCGCCAGCCACTACCGGGCGAGGGCGAAGGCTCCGGCAAGGAAGCGGGGCAACAACCGGGCGTGGATTTCTACGAAGCCGAGTTCACGATTGACGAACTCGCCGAGATGGTCTTCGCCGACCTGCATCTGCCGAACATGCTCGACAAAGGCGCGAAACAGGTGCCGAGCGAGATCATGGATTTCAATACGATCACGAAGCGCGGGCTTGCCGGGAATCTGGACCGTAAGCGCACGATTTTGCAGGCGATGCGCCGTCAGGCACGCGACGGCGATTCATCCGGCAAGTTGACCATTACCGAGGATGACAAGCGGTTCAAGTCGTGGGAAATCGTCACCGAGCCGCAACGAAACGCGGTCATCTTCGCCATGCGCGACGTTTCCGGCTCGATGGGCGAGTTTGAGGCTTACATCTGCCGGTCGTTCTATTTCTGGATGCTCCGCTTCCTGCGCACCAAGTACAACTCTTGCGAAATCGTGTTCATTACGTGTCACACCGAGGCGAAAGAGGTCTCGGAGAACGCGTTCTTCTCGCTCGGTGAGTCGGGAGGGACCCGGATGTCGTCCGCATATTCACTGGCGATTGACATCATCGGCAAGCGGTACAACCCGCGCGAGTGGAACATCTACCCGTTCCTGTTTTCCGACGGTTACAACTGGGGGGATCAGGAGTGCGTCGAACTGGTACGCCGGATGCTCAAGTTCGTCAACCTGATCGGTTATGGCGAGATCGGTAGCGACTCGTGGCACTCGTCGTTCGGGTTCGCCCCGCTCGGTCAGGCATACGAGGACGCGTTCAAAGCGGACAAGCGGATGGTCCTGTGCAAGATCAACGACAAGGACGACGTATGGCCCGCCCTGCAGAAGTTTTTCTCCAACAGCCCGCACGCGATGCAAAGCACGGGTTGACACATGGCGACATCGAATCCAGTGAATAATGCGGAAGCGGAACCGTTTCGAATGCAGGGCACTCCCGCTGTACCTGCATGGCTTGGGATTTCCACGCTCCGGTTATCGGCTTATCTGAGTGCGGTCGGCTTTTGCCTGGGGTGGTTTCAAACGCGAACGCCCTGTGCGGCGAGTGGGGAAGTGATGGGATACGGCGTCCTTCTCGCTATTACGGCGTTTGTTCTGGCAGTGACGCAACGCCGCCGGACGGTTCCGCGATGGCATAGTGACGCACTGGTTGTTGGCGCGTGCGTCGCTGCGGTTTTTAATCTGGTGATGACCCACTGAGGACAATCGGGTAGCAAATAGGATGACGAAAACAGTACCGGTTTATGACGGATATTTTGCCGACCCGTTTGTATGGGCGGCGAACGGACGGTATTACGCGGTCGGAACGGGCGGTGTCGAAGGGGACGGCACAAACCCGTCTTCGGACCGGGTGATCCCTTTGCTCGTGTCGGACGATCTGTTCCACTGGCGCAGTCTCGGTGGCGCATTGATAGAAAGCGATGTCACGCGTGGCAACGAAATCTGGGCACCGGAAGTGGGGCAGGGTAGCAATGGCGCGTTTTATCTGTACTACTCGGTCGGTCCCGACCATCAGTTGCGCGTCGCGCGCTCAGAAACCCCGGGCGGTCCCTACGCCGACTGCGGCGTCTGGCTGACGAGCACGGAGCGCGGGATTCCGTTCGCGATTGACGCCACGGTGTTTCGCGATGATGACGGACAACAGTATCTGTTCTACGCCCGCGATTACGAGGACACCGACGATGGTCACCATGCCGGGACGGCAATCGCGGTGGACCGTTTGGCGACCATGACACAACTTGCCGGTGAGGAACGCCCGGCACTTCGGGCACGCAACGAATGGACACTCTTCAAAGCGCAACGCGACGTTCGCGGCACCGTCTATGATTGGCATACGATAGAAGGTCCTCAGGTACGCAAGCGGAACGGACGCTATTATCTGTTCTTCAGTGGAGCGTGGTGGGAAACCGAAAGCTATGGCGTGGACTGGGCGGTCGCCGATACCGCGACCGGACCCTACTTCGACGAAGCGACCGACAAGCCGCGCCTGCTCAGCACGGCACTGACCGGCCTTCGCGGTCCGGGTCACAACTCGGTCGTGACCGACCCGAACGGCGACGATTATCTCGTATACCACGCCTGGAACGCGGAACACACAAAGCGGCAGATGTACATAGACCGTCTCGTATGGACGGAGGAAGGTCCCCACCGCGAGCCGCTACAGTAATAGTCGCACGTGCTCTAATCGATCTGCGCGCTCTTGCGGTAGCATGCGTCGCGACGGACCACAGAAAGCCCGACGCTTTCATATAACGCGGTGGCGGCGGGATTGTGTAGTACGGAGGCGACCCAGACACTTCGCGCTCTTGCCAGACGCAATTGCTCCATACCGAACCGGAGCAAGGCGCGCCCCAACCCGATGCGGCGATGGGCGGGTGCCGTGGAAAGCGGTTCAAATAAACCCGCCCCGTTCGTGTCCAGCCATACATTGGCAGTCGCGACGAAGTCGCCATCGGGCGCGACTACTACCAGATCAAAATCGGTACGGTATTCCGGCATTCCGACGAGTCGCCGGTAACGCTCCTCGGTGAGTTTCGTGGATTGCCAGCCGCTCTGGTGCCCCTTGACCCGCGCCGCAATCTCGCTCGCGTCGTGCAGGGAGCGAACGGAGTATCCTTCGGGCAGAACGGGGATTTCCACCGGCACATCGCTTATCGGGCGGCAATGGTGGTTTGTGCCATCTTGCTGTTTCGTATAGCCACGGGAAGCGAGAAGAGAAAGGAAAGGTTCGTTGGAATCAGCGGCGCATGTGGTCACGAGCGAATCTCCCGCCTGTTCCTCCGCCCATCGAAGCATTGCGGAATCCAGTTCGCGACCGAAAAAGCGTGGATGTATTTGCACCTCCAAGGTCGCTTCCGTAACGTCCCATTCAACGAAACCAGCAAGGGTTTCTCCACGCTCCCAGAGAAAAAGGCGCGTTTCGCATTCCGGATCACGCAGTCGCCAGAACAGGTCGCCGATATGGAAGTTCGCAAACGGCTGTCGCTCCGGCGACCATGCGTCTTGCACCAGCGAAACAAGACGCGGCAAATCCACTTCGCTCGCGTAAGGGCGTACAGTAAATGAAGGATCCATAGATTCGGTATCGTTACGGGTGGTACCAGTGCTAAATGTGTCGGCGCGTCTGCGGTAAGGCAGCTATAAAAAGGATGAGATCGTAGATGATGACGGGTGCCAGGTGTTTCAGAACGCCCTGCTCGAAAACAACAAGGATCTCGATTTGCTTCGGCGATTGTTTTACCATTCTGCCACCTTGCCACGATAACGTGCGGGAGCAATCGATGTATATTCGCTTTGTCGTCAACCGCATAGACAGCAGTTCGCATCAACCGCAGGGTGTATTCACCGCTGCATACCAACTATTGCGGTCGGGCGATATGTCGCCAGGCGAGTATACGCACTTGTCGGAATTACTCGCCTGGTTCGCCGACAACCTGCGCACCCCGGATCAGTCGAACATCATGGATCGTGCGACGCTCTGGTTTCGCGCCTCCGCCCGGCTTTTTATAGGGCGGATGTGGGAGTTATCGAATTGTTAGAAACACACGATATTCTCGTCTCGACGCAGGCTTGTGAAAGATTAGGATGTTGTATCTATGGCGATGCCCATCAGGTCGCTACATACCCATCCCCTTATGACACTCCGGTGCGTACCGGCTGATGCGACGAAGTTTTCGGAACCCGATAGGACAAAAGATCGGTATTTAAACGTCTACAAGGAGCCTCAACACGCCATGCTGACCGACGCGGATAAAGTCGAACTGGAACGCTCGATTGATGAGATCTGGGAGATTGCGCTGGATATGGGCTACGACCCGTACCCGACGCATTTCGAGGTCGTGCCCGTTCACGTGATCTATGAACTGGGTTCGTATTCCCTGCCCGCCCGCTTTTCGCACTGGACGTTCGGGCGCGATTACCACCGGCAGAAAACGTCCTACGAGTACGGCATGAGCAAGATCTACGAGATCGTGTTCAACACCGACCCGTGCCAGGCGTTCCTGATGGACTCGAACTCGATGCTGTCGCATAAGTTGATCATCGCGCACGTCATCGGGCACTGCCATTTCTTTAAGCACAACGATTATTTCCGGCAGACCGACCGACAAATGGTGGAAAAGGTGCGCCTGCACCGCGACCGCATTTCGGACTATGAGCAGGAGTTCGGCTGGCGCGAGGTCGAGGATTTTCTGGACGCAGTGATGTGTGTCGAGGAGCATTTCGACCCGTCGTCGCCATCCACGCGCACTCATATCCCCGCGCCGACATCGCGTGTCAAAGATACGGACACTAAGACCG
>JACMIS010000305.1 GCA_014381035.1 Armatimonadota bacterium | reverse complement strand
TCGCCGTAATACAGCAGTCCCGGTGCGACCGGTAAGCGCGGCATTGGCGGGAGCGATTCGCCCTGCGTATTCGGCAACCCGAAGAAGTTCGGGTTGCTACGGAGCGGGATACCGAACGCATCATAGGGCGAGGAAAGTCGCGGGTCATAGATGTAGGTAATCCCGTTACCTACGCCGTCATTGACTCCCCCATTCTGCAAATAAACCCCGCTCACGTCGGACGATCCGTGGAACGTCGGGCGGGGGACACCCTGTGTCGGGGTACCCGCGAGTCCGGTCGAACCGTAGAATTTCGGAATCCAGCCCCACTTTTGTAGCCACGCGCCCTGATCGCCGATCTCCGCCGGAAGGTTTTCCGTGATCGCCCCGAACATGGTGATGCGAATATCGAGCGGCTCGTTATAGAACGGGAACGCCGGATTAACCAGCGACGGTCCTTCCGTCGCGGGTGGTACCGCCGGTTCCGCCGGTCGCTTGTTGCCCGCGGCTAAGAATTGCGTGTACGTATCATTCGGGTTCGGATTGAACCACGGTCCGGGAATGATAAAGAACGACCCTTCCTGCGCGTAGATCAACGCCTCGATACGAACGTCCAGCGGCACAACCCCGAAGCGCGATAGGTTGTAATCTACTTTACTCTTCGCGTTGTCGAATTCCAATGTCAGGTTATTGGAGATGCCGACCGCAGGCATGGTCGCGGCAGTTCCGCCTCCATTGCCGGTGTAGGGGAAACCGTTCGTCGGAAACAGAAAGTTGGCGACTCCTGGCAACGAGTTCAGAAAGTAAACATTACTGGTGTAAAGACTCGTCTCCGCAGGTGTCTTGCCTTTATCACCCAACACGAGAGGGTAAGGGTCTTCCCCTGCACCGTTGCCCCATGCTTCGAATCTATTTTTATCAATTCTGCCAGCAGCCAGAAATGTGTTGATAAATAGGTTGACGGCAGCAGCCTCATCATTCGCCGGTGCGTGTCGCATCAGAAGAGACAGCGAATCCGGTGTGTTGAGGTACGAAGGGGTTTGGTTCATATCTACTGCAGGCGCGGCATTGTACACGTTCGCAATGAATGGCAAGCCGTTCGTGTCGTAGGTAATCACCGGTCCCAGTGTCAACCCGAACTTTTGTTCCCGCGTACTGGCCGTGTCATTTTTCAATTGAATAACGGTTGGTTGGCCGAATTCTCTTTGCTGTGCTTCCTTGAATACTGCAGCGGGAGCAGTCGTGGCAAGGAATTGCGTCGTGTTCACCGCCGCGTAATTCTTGGCGAGAACGGCGATTGTGGATTTACCCTTTGCCGCCGAACGCACCGCGTTGCCCGTCGCCAATCCCGGCGAGATATTGTCGCGCAGAAGGCTACCGTCGAAATAGACGGTCCCGTTGGTGACCACGGTCAGGCGGCGCACGAAGGTCTGTCCGGTCTCAGGATCATAGCCGCCCACGGTCCCTTTGATGCGGATATTTCCTTCCGCAAAGATGATAAAGTCTCCGTCATAGTAACCGGCGGCTGTCCGCACTGCCGGGTATCCCGCGTACTTTTCTGCCGGACCGGACGGGGGTGTCGCAGCATTGCCATCGGTATCATCAATACCGAACGTGGGCGGATTAATAAGGGGACCACCCGCCTCGTAGGTGTAGCGATACACCGTTTCATCCCTGATCGCGCTACCATCGGACGGTCTTCGCAGGTAGGACCGCCCCCGTCCGCTTGCATTCCGGGACTGGGTCAACGCCATGTAGCGCGGCGTCAGGGTAATAGTGACTGCCGGGGGGGTATAGATGCTATCTGTACTCCAGTTTGCCCCGACGGTGTTGGCTTGCGAGGGGTTTAACCATTCGGCACGGAGCGAGGAAACATTGCTTGCAGACTCCGAGTACGACTGCAGATCAATCGCATTCGGAATATACAGGTTTTGTCCCCAGCCGTAAGCACCCGCGTAACGGTTGTCTATCAAAACCGCCGCCCCCGCGCCATTCCCGGTCTGCGCAACCGGCATCCGTGCCGAGTCACGGGTCAGAGCACGGTACCGTGTCAAACCGCTATCGCCTGTCACGGCGTCCATCAACGGCGGATCAAGCCGCGAAACGGCACGCAGGTTATTGTTCTGTGCAGCGTCGGGCAGGTCTTGCGTTTCGTTGCCACGCGGGTTGTCACGAATCAATCCATTGAGCGTCGTGAATGCACCCGAGCCGGAAGGAAACACGTTGCCCGTTTGAGCCGCTCCGAGCGTGGACACCGGAACAAGCGGTGCAACGGGCGTGAGCGGGAGCTGCACCGACTGACCATCGGTAATGTATACCTTGGTCACATCTGCGCCGGTTGGTGTCGTCAGATTCGCCGGAAGCCCGTTCAATCCCAGCGTACCCGCCACTTCCAATGCGTCCCCGCGGCGTGGGTCGAGCGACAAGTAGTTCATCCCATAGAAGGTCAGGTCCGTGTTGGAGCGGATCGCGCCCTGATACACATTGTATATATTGCGTGGCACGTCCCGGTCTCTGACCGGATACGGTGCGCCCAGAGTCGCCGCGACCCGTCGCTTGTCTTTGTCAGTGATAAATCGAAGCGACTCGGTCAACCCGAGTGCCTTGTAGGCGACTAGCTCACGGCGTAGCCCCAGACCTTCCGAATTACGGTAAGTCGTCGGGTCAAGTTCGTCCACGATTCCGACACGCCCGATAGATTCGAGTTGTAGATACCGGCGTGTGCGATCCGCATCCGTTGCCGTAACACGCTCTGCCGGGTCTTGAAACGTACCGTTGCCGTTTTCATCGTCCCAGTAGACCGTGGCACCACTTGCGTCCAACGTCGTGCGGTACGGTCGGTACGAAATGCGCACGAGAGCACGCCCCCCGAGGTTGGACTGGGACGCCGTCGGACCGCCGAAAACAACACGCGTAAAGCCCCCCTCGCCGCTCGCGGGATCGTAGGGCTTCAGCCAGAAATAATCCGGGTCCTGTGGGTTCAAATATTTCGGCGCGGTAGTGACAAGACAGTTATCCGTAGGAAGGCAACGCGGAGTGGATCGCCAGTCCGCGCCTTCGGGCGAGGTCATCAACTGCTGGTCGAGATACTTGATCCCGGCTTCCGCGAATTTATTGGCGGCAGAGACCTGAACGCCGCGCCGCGTGTTTCGCAGGTTGTTGGCAATCAATGCGATAAACACACCGCCCAGAAAGAGCAGGATGAACAGAACGATGATCGCGACGATCAGCGATTGTCCCCCGTTTTTGCGACGGCGGTTTTGTCGGTGGGCGAGCGAACCGCGTCGTTGCGTCGCCCGCGCCATGGTTTGTGCGTCCTTAGCGGAGAACATTGTTGATTATCACCTTATCGGATACTTGGATTGTCGAAGCGCGTCCGTCGGTCGGGTCGTAGATACGCGCTCCCAAATTGATGTTGTATTGTTGCCGCGTCGCGTAGTTAATGCGGAAAATGTCGGCTTCCGGGCGCGTCGCCGCCCCCGCTGTAATCGGAGCCGCCGAAGCATTGAGCGGATGCCCCCAGGATGCGTCCGCTGTATTCGGATTGCGGCTAAAGTTGTTTTGCCACTGATAGGTCGCCGTCAGGAAGTTTCGGTTGAACGACCGTGCCGCAGCCATCCCCGAGGGGGCAGAGCCCGCGACCAGATAGTCATTTGCCACACCGGGAATATCGAAGCGATCTTGCCGGGCCAGCTTTCTTCTTTATGCGGCCAGCTAAGCCAAGTCGCCTCGTGCTCAGCCCATTCGGGCGGAAATTGGTAACCCAACTCCTTGGGAGTACTAATCTTCATCTATAAACCTTTTTGTTATCTGCTGATAAGAATCTATCCTTCTATCTCTCATAAATGGCCAATGCGTGCGGTAGCTGTCTGTTTTTGCTAAATCTATTTCCTGAACAATGACCTC
>JACMIS010000304.1 GCA_014381035.1 Armatimonadota bacterium | reverse complement strand
TATTACTGGGGTTGCGGCACGGATGGCACCGGCAAAAACCGGCTCGGCGTGATACTCATGGAACTGCGCGAGTCGCTTCGGAGGTGAGATCGGGTCCATCTCTGGTTTCACCTTCCGCTTCCCGGGAGCTTATAGGGCACGATCTCCGGCGCATCGGCACGCACCGCGACGGTGGCTGCTTTGCGATACATACGCCCGTAATCGTCACGGTAAACCCCGAATACCGTGATTGCCGGGGCTTTCGTCCCCGGAGGCGGCACGATGGCGAGACCGGAATGCGACTCCGAGTTTCCCGTCCCATAAGAACTTTGCCGCACGCCATCCATGCGCAAAAGCCCCGACCCGGGCGCGTTCTCTACGTCCTCGGTGGCGAACAATTGCCATTGCGTTCCCGGCAGTGTCGGGCGGTCTACCCCTTTTTCATCCGTGTAGAGTGCCTTGAAGACGATTCGGGTGCCGGGGCGTATCTCGGACACATAAGGCACCTGTACGACGCGGAAGGTACCCAACGGCTTTTTGACTCCCTCGGCGACGATTCGATTCCCCAGGAACAAACAAAACGCGACACTTGCCGCTCCGACAAGACCGGCACCGATCCAGTCGAGAACCGGGGTCGGTGAGGCGATAACCGGTTGGTCATCGTCGGGGGGAGCGGCGTTTTCTCCTTTCGAGAAAGTGAGTGAGATCCCCTGGCGCGGCGGGTCGGCGCGAAGTGCTCCCAGACCGATCCCCATCCATGCCAGCCAGAGTGCGTAGGTGCCATGCATCTGGTACATCGGCGAGGCGACAGCGTCTACCGCCCCTGCTGCGACCGCACCCATCGCACCAATCGCAAACGCCCGACGCTCCGGGGACGGCGCGACCGCGAAACCGCGTACCATCGCGATAAACCAGGCACCGCCGAACGCGATATGGAGAAACAGCCCGATCAGTCCGGAGTCTACCCCCCATTGCAGATAGAAACTGTGCGCCCGGTTTTGATGCCCGGTGCCGTTCTTCAGGACCTGAATCGTTTCGTCACCGACGTGAGTCCATCTGCCTTGCTCGACCATGTAGCCGCCCAAACCGTAGCCCAAACGTGGCTTCTCGCGAATCATCAGCAGTGCGGCACGCCATGAATTGAGGCGGGACTGAAACGTGTTCCCGCCGCCGGTTATATTGCCCGTCAGCACAGCACGTAGCGATTCGCTCCGCTGCGACAGAATGCCCGATAATCCGCCGCCAACGATCAACACTACCAGTCCCAGACCGACCCACAGAAAGGGAGAGTTGATGATCCGCGCCACCGGGTGTTCATTGCGGCGCGAACGTTTCGGTTCCGCCCCCCGTCGCCACCGCTCCCGAAGGGCGACGATCCCAAACAAGGCACCGACCAGAAGAAGGGCGATGACTCCGGCGAGCCACGCCGAGCGCGAGCGCGCCAAGATCAGGGCGAACCCGATCACCAGAAAAACCAGTTGTGCCACGATCCGTTGCTTATCGTCGCCGTCCGGGAGAAACGCGAACGCGGCGATGACCGGCAGAAGCATCGCCAGAAACCCGCCCACGGTCATGTGCAGACCGAGTATGCTACTATTCTCCAGATGAGCGGCACCGTTCGTCCCGGTGCTTCCGAACTTTCCAAAGTCGGCAAAAGCAACAAACACCGCGAAGACTGCGATACCGATAACCAGGCGACCGAGTTGGCGACTGCTCCCCAGAATATACGCACACGCGAAGTATGCCAGTGCCCCGCCATAGACACGCAACAGATCGGTGGTCGCCAGCAGGCGATACAACGGATCAGTGGTGAAAAACCGGTACGTGGCGTAGGCGACGAGCAGGAAAAGAAGCAACGTCGGTGCTTTCCAGAACGCCCGACCGATGTTTTCCGCGAATCCACGACATACGGCGACCGTCGCCACCAGACCGAAGATCCCGCCAAGCACACAAAGCAGTTGGGCGACCGGCTGGACCGCCGGAGTTTGCGCCAGAAAAAGCAGCGTCAGGCAAAGGAGGACAAGAAACGGGGGCCACTCCTCGCTGATGTTGACCGGCGAGGCGGTATCGCCGGGACGGCGGGGCAATGTGGTCATGGATTACCTTTCTGTTACGCCGATGATACGTTGTCTTTCCTCGGACACGCCATTTGCACGGACGCCGTTCGCGGAGGGCAACGGCGTGTCTTCTTCCCGGTATCCAGATGAGAAGCGCAGGTCGCTCTCGCCGCCACGGGCGATCTGGTCATAACGGCTGGTATGTTTCTCGCAACTGGCGTCCACAAACCGACGTATCTTGTTCTGGAAATGGCGGGTGTCGAATCCTTCCGCATGGGCGCGAATCCGGCGCGGATCTATCGTCATTGCGTCCACCTGCCGTAATGCGTCGGCGAGCGATTCCGGGGTCGGGTCCGCGAAAAAGAGTCCGGTCTCGCCCTGCAACACCGTTTCCAGCGCACCACCCGCCTTCAAGGCGACTACCGGACGCCCCGCCGCCATCGCTTCGACCGGCGCGATACCGAAATCTTCCTCGCCGGGAAACAAGAACGCTTTGCAGTTCGCCATCAGGCGCACGACGTCCGCGTCCGGCAAGCGTCCCAGGAACTCGGTCTTCGGACCAGCCATAGCGCGGAGCCGTTTTTCATCCGGACCGCCGCCGACTACTTTGAGCGGGACATTGAGCAGGTTACAGGCTTGCACCGCTAAATCCACGCGTTTGTACGACAGAAAGCGCGACACCACCAGAAAATAGTCTGCGGTCGGTTCGGGAGTGATGGTGAAGCGGTCGGTACGTACCGGCGGGTGGATCACCACGGAATCCCGGTTGTAATATTTGCGGATGCGCCGGGCGACGTTGTACGAGTTGGCGACGAAATAATCCACCCGCGAGTTCGCGCACTGGTAATCCCAGGTACGGAGCGAATGGATCACCAGAGCGAGGACACGGCGCGTCATCCGGTTGTAGCCGCCCTGCGCCATATATTCGTGGAACCGCCATGCGAAGCGCGACGGGGTATGACAATAACAGACGTGGCATGTTTCGGGCGACGTGATCACGCCCTTGGCGAAGCTCGATGCCGACGAAACGATAAGGTCGTATTCCGACAGATCGAACATCTCGAACGCCAGCGGGTACAACGGGAGTGCGAACTTATGCACCGCCGATCCTTTCGCCCATCGCTGAAGAAAGGACGTGCGGATATCCATATCCGCGAAGCATGGCAAGGTCGCCTTCGGATCGTAGACCGAGGTATAGATAGGCGCGTCTGGCCAGATCGGATGCAGGGCTTCAACGACCCGCTCCGCCCCGCCCGATTGTGCCAGAAAATCATGAACAATTCCTACACGCATAGTTGCTATCTCAATCTTGCGTTTGTTATTCTTTGGATAATCAACGCAACATGCACCAACATCATTATATCCAAACTTAATCACACTTCCGATAAATGTTTTTCAATCTCAGTGTTTCGCACCTCACCCTCGATATGATTCTGGAAAAGGTAGCAACAATTCTTCGTGTCTACTACACGGCAAACCAGTACGACTTGCCCTTGTCAGTGCGCTTTTCTCCGCATTGTCGGAGCCTCAAACAACAAGTAGAATATATATGCCAACCCGACAGCTAATGGCACCCCAACGCAAGCACGCATTAACCACCGTAATGTTTCATCTGATGTAATGCGATCTACAGTTGCAATCCAAAATATGACAACAATCG
>JACMIS010000303.1 GCA_014381035.1 Armatimonadota bacterium | reverse complement strand
GGGCGTGTCGGCGTACTTCGTATGGTTTGCCGCCGGATATGCGCCCGCGCTGTCCGTCGTGCCGGGGGACGGTTCGCGCCACGCAACGGTCGGACGGCAGGATGCAGTATCGTTGCCCCCATTGCAAATATTCGTTCCTGAGTGAGTACCGGATTGGGCGGCAGGAGAAGTCGAAGGTACCGCTCAAGCATCGTTTCTCGTTCTGGTTGAGCCGGACCGCACGGAATACGTTGTTCGCGTATGTGCAGGCGGTCCGTTGCACGGAGGCGCAGGCGGTGCGGGCGGTGTTCCGACGTGTACTGACGGGGACCGTGTTTTCTACGATCCGGGGGAGTTCGGTTCGCAGTCGCCTGCTTTCGCGGATCGCGCGTGATCCGCGCGCGGCGGCGATGCGCTTTCCGAGCGTGCACCGGGAGGCGGTACGACGGATGAAGTATCCCGGTGGGGTGGCGGTGGGCAGATTTCAGCCGACGATCCTGGGGACGTACCGGATGACGGTGATGCTGGACGACGCGGCGAAAGAGGGCTTGGTGTACGCGATGCGGTTTCTGGATTTGAACCACGCGGACGCGGCACGTTGGCTTCTGACGAATGCGGAGGTTCCGGGTCCTTCTCCCTCCCCATAGCCCCCTCCCCCATCGGAATGGAAGAGGGGGACCGGATATGGCGTTTTTACCTGGAAGCCGCTTTGGTCTATTCCTCGAATAAGCCTTCGAGGAGTTCGTCGCCTATCTCGTGGACGGGGCGACACTCGGTTCGGATCGGGCAGAACTGGCAGTGCGGTCCGGGAATGGCGGTCCGGTCGTCGCCGTAGTAGACGGCGTGGGCGCGTTCGTGGAGCGGTTTCCACAGTCCCCGGATGCGGTCGGGCGTGACTTCCTCGCGGTGTGCCAGTCCGGTTTCGTTGACGTAGTCGTAGCAGAGGACCAGTTTTTTATCGCCGTAGCGTTCGGTGAGCGCGAGTTTCGCGACGACCAGCGTGAGTGTCGCGGAGTCGAGATCGATCTCGCCGACGCTCCCGGTTTTGTAGTCGATGAGGCGCAAAACATCGGGTTCATCGGGGCGGATGACGATTCGGTCGAACCGCGAGAACAAGGTGATCGGTTCGCCTTTCGCTTTGCCCGTTTCGATGCGCTCGTCGCTCTCGACTTGCATGGTATGCAGGGTATCGGGATCGCTGGCTCGGTATTTGGTCGCAGTCTGGATGGCGCGTTCGATGTCGGGTTCCCGGCGGTATTCTTCGTCCTGCGGGTAGGTCAACCCCGAAAACGCGGTTCGGGCGATGGTCGCGATGTTGCGCTCGTGAATCGGCACACGGTTGCCCGGTTGGTATGTGAGGTACATAACCTTGTGTAGACCGTTGCCGTATGTAAGAGCGTGAGACCACGGTTCAACCGGGACGGATATAGCGATGTGTTTCGCGTGATACCGTTTCGGACAAACGAGGTCGCCGCATTTGGACGGGCTGATCGTGAACAGGGTACGTTTAAAAGGTCGTGCTGGTGGCACGACGCGAATCGATGGTATCGTCATGATTAGTTTCTCCCTGCCTTTGGCAGTAAACCGGCGGTTTGCCGGAACCTACAATTGCGCCAGTGCTGGCGGCGCGGGTCGGCGGGAGAAGCGTGTCGAAGCCAGGACCTGCAGTGTGGAAATCCGACCGAAAATCGGATACACTACGGTTGTAAAACCGAGGCGCGACGCGTTCTCCCGAAGGGGTTACGAATGTGTTTGCGATTCAAGCGAGCCGCCTGTATGACTGTGTTCCACCACTATCATATGGGCGTTTCGTTTTCTGCGGGCAAACCCCGCGTTGGTTCCTTTCTTCTCGTGTGCTTGTTAGATCGACGTTCAAAGTGTATCCGGTGCGAACTATCCTGTCAAGAATCAAATCGTTTCATGTAAAATAAATTTCTTCTGTAACGTTTGACGTGGACGCATCATTCCAGTATTATGGATTGACAGGATTATACCACAGTGAGTAACGTTGATATATTTGGGCTTGATTCTCTTGCAGAGATAAGTGTTGGCTATCAATTGCGTCAAGCTGTCGAGCCGAATAAAGATGGTGAGTACAGTCTGATTCAGTTGCGAAATGTACGTGACGGTTCTCTAGATCTGACTGGTCTCACCCGGATAAATTTGGATGGGAAAACCGTGCGTAGTCAGGTTCAAAACGGAGACGTTCTGCTACGGAGTCGGGGGGCTACCTACGGGGCGGCTCTAGTGCGGGATGTGCCGGAAAACACCCTAGCTATCGCGCCTTTATTTATTTGCCGGGTAGGTAAACCTTTTGTAACGCCGGAATATCTGGTGTGGTTCATCAATCGTTCTGCCACGCAGTCCGTGTTAAAAGGTTTGGAAGCGGGCAGCGTTATCCCTTCTGTGAGTTTGCGCACCTTTGGTAATCTGGAAATCCTTGTACCGGATATGCATACGCAGGGTCTCATCGTGGAGATTGATAGTCTGGCGAAGCAGGAGCGGGAGTTGACTGAGCGTATACAAAAGGCTCGGGACCAGCAGGTGGCAACTCTATTGGATGGACTACTGACATAAGTGGTGCGGGCATCGGGCGATGCGAGCAGTTGAGACGTGCGAGCGGTCGGAACGTGCGAGCAGTTGAAACTGGTCGCTAAGTGGCTTCGCCAAACGTCCTTCGGACGGGGCGTGCTGGTTATGTTTGGTAGCGCGTGTTCTTTGGTGCGCGGGAAAAATTACCGTTGGCGTTACGTTTTGCTTTTTTGTTGACTATTGTCAAGTTCTATTGGAAATCGATTTATGAGTGCTATTACCGAACAGAATGAAATAAATGCTACGCTCTGGCGTGCTTGTGATAGTTTTCGCGGGGCGTTCGACTCTGCCGCGTATAAAGACTACGTGCTTGTGATGTTGTTTTTAAAGTACATTTCCGACGTGTGGCGTGAACGTAAAGAGGAGTTGGAGGCGCGGTACGGGGATAATGAGGAGATGCTGAACCGGCAATTAGAGCGGCTTCGGTTCCGGTTGCCCGAACGTTCCTCCTTTGATTATCTTTACAGTTTCGCGAGCCGGGACGACGTGATGATAGGCGAGAAGATTGACATCGCGTTAGCGCAAATCGAAGAGGCTAACTATCCCAAGTTGGATAAAGTGTTTAGCATGGTGACGTTCAACGCAGAAGCATTAGGCGATGAGAAAGAGAAGAATAGACGCCTTCGCAACCTGCTCCGGGATTTCGCGAACCTCGATTTACGCCCCTCACGAGTGAAGGGCGATATTATCGGCGACGCGTATATGTTTCTGATTGAGAGGTTTGCCAGTAGTGCGGGGAAGAAGGGCGGCGAGTTCTACACGCCGCACGGGGTTTCGGTGTTGTTGGCGAAACTATTGAAAGCGAAGCCAGGCGACCGTATTTGTGATCCGACGGCGGGTTCCGGCTCGTTACTGTTGGAGGTAGCGCGGGAGATTCATAGCGACAAGCGGGACTACTCATTATATGGTCAAGAGGCGAATGGTGGTACGTGGACGTTATGCCGATTGAATATGTTTTTGAACGGCGAAGACTCGGCGGAAATTAAGAGGGGCGATACGCTCACTAATCCGCTTTTGGTCGAGAATGACCGGCTGATGAAGTTCAATATCGTGGTCGCCAACCCGCCGTTTTCGCTGGATAAGTGGGGCGCGGATACAGCGGCGGGCGATTCGTATAAACGGTTCCACCGGGGGGTGCCGCCGAAGAGCACGGCGGATTTCGCGTTTTTGTTGCACATGATCGAGACGGCGTTGCCGATGGAGGGCAAGGTCGGGGTGGTGGTGGCACACGGGGTTTTATTTCGCGGCGGGGCGGAGGGGAAGATTCGGCAGTCGCTGATCGCGGAGAATCTGCTGGACGCGGTGATCGGATTGCCGGAAAAACTGTTTTTCGGGACGGGGATTCCGGCGGCGATTCTGATCTTCGACCGTTCGCGCGAGGCGGGGGGCGAGAACGCGGAGCGCAACGAGGTGCTGTTTATCGACGCGAGCAAGCGGTTCGCGGCGGGCAAGAACCAGAACACGTTGCGGGACGACGACATCGCCGCCATCGCGGCGGCGTTCCACGGGCGTACCGAGATCGCGCGGTTTAGCCGGTTGGTCCCGGTGGACGAGATCGCGGCGAACGACGGGAATCTGAATATCGCGCGGTATATCGATACGTTCGTGGCGGCGGAGTCGGTGGACGTGGGGGCGTTGCAGGCGGAGGTCGCGGGACTGGAGAGCGAACTGGCGGCGGTGCGCGACAAACTGAATGCGCATCTGGGGGCGTTGGGGTTGGGTTGAGAGGCGAAACGAGTACCGCCTACGAACCGCTAAGAGACACGGTTGGGATTCACACGAACCATGCAAACAGATTTTTTAAGCGAACTATCTATGACGACAAAACAAGTCGAAGTAGCGGGGGAGATAATGACACCATCAGGGCATGCACTGCCTTCTGGATGGGATTCTAGAACGCTTGGCGAGATAGCAATCATTACTTCGGGTGGGACGCCATCAAAAGCGAATGAGTCTTTTTGGATGGGAGATATACCGTGGCTTACAGCGAAAGATTTGAAAAGTTTTCGGATGAGCGACGCGATAGATCATGTCAGCGAAGCAGGCGTTAAAGCAGGTTCCCGGATGTTACCAGCATCCGCCCTTGTGGTTCTAGTCAGGGGAATGACACTGCTGAAGGACGTACCAATTTGTATACTCGGTAGACCTATGGCGTTCAATCAAGACTTGAAAGGTCTTGTGATTGATACAAGATACGAACCAGAATACATTGCCTATGCTTTGGTTGCGCAACGTAACTCGTTAATGAGCATGGTGGACGTGGCGGGTCATGGCACGGGACGTTTAGCGACTCATGAGTTGATTAGCCTTGAAATCCCACTGCCGCCGCCCGCCGAGCAACGCGCCATCGTGGAAATCCTGGACGCCGCCGATGCCACGGTTCGCAAAATACAAGCCTTGATTGAAGCCAAAGCCAAATATAAACGCGCCCTTGCGGAAGAACTGCTCACCGGGCGGCGGCGGTTTCCCGAGTTTGCTGAGACTGGTAAATGGCAAGAGTTCGTTGTTGGTGATGTGCTCACTGAGACAGAACGTCCTGTAGTTTGGAGCGATGACGATTTCTACAACCTGTTGAGCGTTCGGCGTCGGTCGGAAGGATTGTTTCTTCGTAGTGTTACGCAAGGCAAAACAATAAAGACGAAGCAACTCAGAGAAGTTAGAGCGGGCGATTTCCTTATTTCTAAGATGCAGGTAGTACACGGCGCATGGGGTACGGTGCCAGCGGAGTTCGACAAACATCATGTCAGCGGTTCTTACATTTGTTTGTTGGCGAAAGAGCCAGAACGTGTCTATATGCCGTTCCTCGGCTATTTGAGTTCCCTCAAAACCATGTATTCCATCGCCTTACAGTGTAGTCATGGAGTTCATATCGAAAAAATGACGTTCAAGTTAAGCGACTTTTTGCGGCGGAAAATCACCCTGCCGCCGACCTTGCCGGAACAGCGTCGTATCGCGGAGTGTTTGTCGTTGTTAGATGATGAGATTCGCCTTCTGCAAAAGCAGTGCGAGGCGTTGAAGCGGCAGAAGCAGGGGTTGATGCAACGGTTGTTGACCGGGGCGGTGCGTGCGCCGGGTTTTTCTCTCACCCCCCAACCCCCTCTCTCATCGGAATGAAAGAGGGGGAGTCCGGGGGCGAGACGCTATCTCGTTCCCCGGACCGCCCGAAAAGTGGGACCGCATGGCTAACTCGGACTCCCCCTCTTTCATTCCGATGAGAGAGGGGGTTGGGGGGTGAGAGAACCAACGAGTGCTGAGACGACCACGGGGGAAACACAAACGAACGTGACAGAATTTGAACAGGAACCGCAATCAACGATGTCGGAGCGCGAGGAGTCGCAACTTCCCGCGCTGGATATGCTGGCACGTCTGGGGTATCAGGTTCTGACGCGGGAGCAGGCTATCGCGTTGCGCGGGGGGAAGGCATCGAACCCACTTTTGACGGATGTTTTGCGGGAGCGGTTGCCGAAGATCAATACCATCCGGTACAAACAGCGCGAGGTGGGGTTTTCGGCGCAGAATATTCGGCGGGCGGTGCAGGCGTTGGAGGAGGTGCCGCTGGCGCAGGGGTTGCAACACGCGAGCGAGGCGGTGTATGACCTGCTCCGGCTGGGCAAGAGTTTCGAGCAGACGGTGGCGGGCGATACGAAGAGTTTTACCCTGCGCTATGTGGACTGGCAGACGCCGGGGAACAATGTTTTTCATGTGACGCCGGAGTACCGGATGCGGCGCACGGCGAGTACATCGGAAGTGCGATTGGATTTAGTGTGCTTCGTGAACGGGGTGCCGTTCGTGGTGATCGAGTGCAAGGCACCGGACGTTCCGCTCGCAGAGGCGATTGGGGACCTGCTAAATTATCAGCGCGACGAGGCGGTGCCGGAACTGTTCAAGTATGTGCAGGTGGTTCTGGCGATGAACCGGCGCGAGGCGAAATACGCGACGATCAAGTCGGCGGAGGATTTCTGGGCGGTGTGGCGCGACCGACCGGAAGAGGAGGTCGAGGAGGCGATTGGTGTCTTGCTCGATACGCCGTTGCCCGCCGACGAAGAGGAGGCGTTGCTCGCCAACTTCGTGCGCGAGCGTCCGCTCCATTACGCGGTGCGGCAACACGGTCGGCGCACGGCGACGGCGCAGGACCGCATCCTGTATAACCTGTGCCGCCCGGCGCGGCTTCTGGAACTGACGGAGCGGTTTATGCTCTACGACGGGCGCACGAAGAAGATCGCCCGGTATCAGCAGTATTACGCGGTGAAGCGGGCGATGGAGACGGTGCGCCTGATGACGCCGGAAGGGCACCGTAAGGGCGGGGTGATCTGGCACACCCAGGGGAGTGGCAAGTCGCTGACGATGGTTTTGCTGGCGAACGCCATCGCGCTTTCGCCGGAGATCGAGAACCCGCGCATCGTTCTGGTCACGGACCGGGTCGATCTGGACAAGCAACTCAAAACGACGTTCGAGCGGTGCGGCTTGGAGCCGAAGCGGGCGACGAGCGGCGCGGTGCTACGGCGTTTGATCGAGAATAAGCGGGCGACGGTGATCACGACGCTGGTACAGAAGTTCGACGCCGCGCTAAAAACGGAGCCGTTCACGGACGATTCGAAGAACGTCTTCGTGCTGGTGGACGAAAGCCACCGAACCCAGTACGGGACGCTGAGTACCCGGATGCGTCTGGTGTTCCGCAACGCGTGTTATCTCGGCTTCACCGGGACGCCGCTTCTGAAAAAGGAGAAGAGCGAGACGATACGCAAGTTCGGTGGGCTGATCGACGCGTATTCGATAGACCGCGCCGTAGAGGACAAGGCGGTCGTGCCGCTGTTGTATGAGGCGCGGTTTATCGAGCAGGAGGTCCAGCAGAAGACGATTGACGCGTGGTTCGAGCGCATCTGTCGCACACTATCTCCGAAAGAGCAGGAGGACTTGAAGCAGAAGTACAGCCGCGTCGACCGCCTTTCCCGCGCCGAACAGCGGCTTCGCATGATCGCGTTCGATGTGTCCGAGCATTACAAGCGGCACTGGCAACGGGACGGTCCTTATTACCAGGACTGATCAACTCAATCGCAGCGACAAGCTGACGACCGCCG
>JACMIS010000302.1 GCA_014381035.1 Armatimonadota bacterium | reverse complement strand
ATGCCCGGAACTCCAGTGGAGATAGGCGATGCGCCTATGCCCCGCATTCATCAGGTGGCGCGTGGCGAGTCGTCCCGCCACCCGGTCGTCGGGATAAACGCAGTCCACATCATGCGTGGGATTGATCCATATCGCGGGCATCCGATGCTCTTTGAGCAACGTGATCATTTTTTCCGGGATAGCGTCGTTGTAGTTGATGAGTAATCCGTCCGAACTCAATTCGCGCAGAATGCGAGGTAACCGCGTCTCACTGGTCAGGCTGGTGTCGGGCAAACGTGCCAGGATCAGATTATTTTCTCGCGTCGCGAGAGCGTCCAGAATGCCATCCCTCAGACGAACGCTCAGCAGACTGAGATAGGGGACTTCGCTGAGCAGGAGGGCGATGCTATCAAACCGCCCGTGCCGGATGGCGCGCGCGGAACTGTGCCGCCGGTAACCCAATTTGCGGGCGGCAGAAAGGACGCGTTCTCGAGTAAGGTCGTTGTGTGCCTCGACGTTGCCGTTCAAAATCCGGCTGACTGTCTGAAAAGACAACCCGGTATCTTGAGCCACATCTTTTAAGGTAACCTGAGTACGTTCCATGGACATCGTCTTTGATTCGATTTGTGAGAACGTTCTCATAATATCGCAGTGCGTCATTCGGCGCAAGTCTCCTGGTTAAGAAAAGGGGGATAGCTCGCCCCCGGACCGAATTCCCGCTTCGACAATTACGGTCTTAGTCATACCCGCCCTCAGAACTGCTCGCCAACGGGCCCGGCGAACATGTCCGCGCTCTTCCACGGCCAGAAGCACACCTTAATAGCGTCCTGTTTCTCCAACAGATCAATCGCCTCCGCGTAGCCTTCGAGCGGAAAGTGGTGCGTCACCAACGGACGCAGGTCCAGTTTTTCTTCTGTTATCAGTTGTACGGCGTACTCCGCCGCCGCCCGGCTATGACCGGGGTATCCGCACAGGCGCAACCGGTAGTGTCTCGGCGCGAAAGCATACGATTCGCGCTGAACGCCGAACAGGGCGACGGCATCCTCGGTCCGGTCCATCAGCCATTCGACCGACGTCTTTGCGCCAACACAGTCAATCGCCGTATCGAATTTGGCGGCGTCGGAGTATGTTCCGGGGTCGAATGCGGCGTCCAGTCCCAGGGAGAGACCTTTCGCGCGTCGTTTCTCCGAGAGATCGAACCCGACCACTTCCGAAGCACCTTCCGCGCGCGCCATTTGTGCGGCGATTAGCCCCGCCGGTCCCAGCCCGACCACGGCAAAACGCCGTTTCTCCAGAACTCCCATTGCTTTTTGCATCAGGAACGAGGCACCGACGCACATCGCCAGTTCCACCGGGGCAGTCGCCGCTGGCGGAAGATGCGTCGGGACTGCGATGACGTTGTCGGACTTATGAGCGGCGTACTGGGCGTAACACCCCGGTCTTTTGTGTCCCGGGTCACGCCAGGTGCTCACGCGCTGCCCGACCGCGAACTCGGTCACATCTTTTCCGACTGCCGCTATGATCCCTGTCGCTTCGTGCCCCGGCTGTCCGGGTGTGTAAGGATAGTGAAATTGATGACCGGGGAACATGGGAGAATCATGCCGCAGGTGGAGGTCCCATTGCGGGCAGGTCGTGACGGCTTCGATTTTCAGCAACACTTCATCCACGCCCGGTTCCGGTATGGGGACTTCCCGTACCGCGAAATCACGCCCCTTGCCGACTTCGAGAATCTTCATCGCATCAATCCTCCCAGTCCAGTACGACGCCAAGCACGCCCGCCTGGCGGTTCAAAATGAGACTATACGCGTCCATGGCTCGCGCCGCCGGGAATCGGTGGGTGATGAGATGGCGGGTGGTAAGCATGCCCTGCGCTAACCATGCCAGAGTCTCCTCGATACGTGACTTACGCCAACCTGCCGGTGCGTAGAACGCAATCTCCCGCTCCCGGAGCTTTTGTGCGTCGAACAGGCCGTCGCTGCCGTAAAATCCGACCGAAACGACTTGTCCGAAGTGGCGCATTTTGGTGAGCAAGGTTTCTGTATCTGCGACGGAGCCGACTGTGTCCACGATGATCTGCAAGCCTTCCGGTGCCCAGACCGAAACAGCACTACTCATGTCTTCCCGTCGGGTGTTGACGGTGCGATCCCCGTCGCGACGAACGAAACGGGATAGGCGGTCGTCATGTCGCCCCGCCAGTAAAACACGTGCCCCGCGCTGCTGTAGCGTCTGCGCCGTCCAGTGACCGACCATCCCGTCCCCCAGGACGACGACCGCATCGCCCGATTCCAGCAGTGGGCGCGTCCCGGCGTTGTAGCCGACCTGTGTCAACACCAGACCGCTCGCGGCGACGGGGTCGGCACCCACGGGTAATTTCCAGACCTGGGTACAGGAGGTCACCGCGGTCGAGACGTGCCCGCCATGGCTGTAGAACATTCCTTCGACCCCGGAGATCGTCGCGAAAACGACATCCCCGATCCGCAGGTCGGTCACCGCATCGCCGCACCATTCGATGATCCCGACTTTCTGGTAACCGGGCACGTGGGGGAAAGGGAGCGGGTCTTGTTCCCGGCGCGGGGTATCGCCCGCGATGCGCTCTCCCCTGATAAATGACCCCTCGGTACCATTGCTGATCCAGGAGTGTTGGACACGGATAACGACATCCCGGGGACCGGGGTCGGGGACATTTATGGGCATGAATGCGACTTCACCGGGAGCGGTCGCGATAACGGCTTTGGCTAACATTTTACTCCACCTTCGGAAAATCCGTGCGGTCGGGCGGTACTTTCGCGAGCGTATTGGGGCGCAGTTGCACTTCACTGAATTCTGCATGTCCCGCCTCCACCAGGAGTCCGATTGCCCCGCGTTGCGGGAGATCGTCGGCGACGATATGGCGGACCTCGTCGTCAACGGCGGCGGTAATATTGCCGCCCCCGATACTCAGTCGCAGATGTTTTGGTACCTCCCATCCCCAGGTCGCGTCGAATTCCGCGAGTGTGGTGCGGGCATCGTCGTATTGCGCGATCAGACGGACGCGATGGTCCGAATCGAGAACGAGAGCGATATAGCGACGGAGACCACGCCCGCAAGCCATCAGACCGATCCTTTCTGCCAGATGGGGCAGTACCCGGACCGAAACCGTATAGTCCGACCACGACCACTCTCCCCGAAATGCCAACCCCGCGCCTTCGTCCTGAACGAGCCGGTAGGTCCACCCCGGCGACACCCAGGAGCCGTGGAAGTGCGTGAAGTTGTTTACCCACGCCTTCTGCCAGACCGTTCCGCTT
>JACMIS010000037.1 GCA_014381035.1 Armatimonadota bacterium | reverse complement strand
GAAGCACCAAGCAGAAAAGAGCACCGCAGGTGAAACCGATCCAACAATGGCAGCGGAAACGCGTTTCCGCGAGTTGGCGCCGTCCGCGCAGGACAGAAGAAAGGAACAACGCCTCATAGAGTTGTTTCGTGCTGATTTATTCAGGTAGTATTGCGTTGCAACGTTGCGTCGCGGGGAATCCGCGACGCTATAATAAAGGGGTCTTAGATATGAAAGTCAGTTATGCGTTCTCGCAGGCGATTCTTCCGGTCGGTGCGCCTGCTACCGTGGATCTTCTGGTTCGGTTTCAAGCGACGGCACCGGATGCAAACGCGACCCGACGACCGCTGAACCTATCTCTCGTGATTGACCGGTCGGGCTCGATGGCGGGTAACCCGTTACGCTACGCCATCCGTGCGGCGAAAGATCTGGTCGAACGACTGGGACCCGAGGATATGCTATCTGTCGTCACCTACGATGACGGCGTACAGACCGTGGTGCCACCTCAAGCCGTCACGGATAAGGCGGCGATCTACGGCAAACTCGACGCCGTCCGGGTCGGGGGGATGACGAATCTTGGTGGCGGATGGCTCAAAGGGTGCGAACACGTGAAAGCGAACGCGGACGGCGACCGCGTCAACCGTGTCCTGCTTCTGACCGACGGGCACGCGAACGTCGGCATCACCGATAAAACTATCTTGATCAACACCGCCCAACAGAAGGCGGAGGAAACGGTGGCGACGACCACACTTGGTTTCGGCAACTCGTTCAACGAAGACCTGTTGATCGGGATGGCGCGTGCAGCGGGCGGCAACTTCTACTATATCCAGTCGCCCGAAGACGCCTCGGGTGTTTTCCAGATCGAACTCGACAGTCTGAAGTCGGTCGTGGCGCAAAACCTGACCGTGACCCTGTCGCCGGATGTTCCAAAAACCGGGACAGATAGTCTTGCCATCGGGCTGCGGGGCTATCGGACGGAGACAAACAGCGACGGTAAGACCATCGTTTATCTCGGCGATGTTTACGCCAGCGAAGACAAGTTGCTGGCAGTGGAACTGACGATTCCTGTCCCCGATGCCACGGGATCAATGGCACTGCTCACGCTCGATTATGCGTTCGACGGCATTTCCGGCAAGATAATAGAGCATGGCACCGGCAGCCTTCCGGTAGTTATTCCGGTGGGCACCATAGACGAGGCGGCGGCAGCCGCGCCCACGACGGGTGTTATCGTCGAGATCAGCCGTATCCGAATCGCACACGCCAAAGATGAAGCGGTCGAGATGGCAGATAAGAGCGATACCACCGGCGCGGCGAAGTTGCTCCGTGACCTGATCGCATCGCTTCAGGACCGGGGACTTCAGGAAACGTTCGAGATCGCCGAGGAGATTGACCAGTTAGAGCACTACGCCCAGCGTATCGAGCGCAAGCAGATGGGTACCGATGTCCGCAAAGAGTTGCGTGACCAATCGTATCAGGCACGGTCCCGCTCCAACACCGATCTTTCCGGGCGCGGGCTTTCCACGGCAACGGACGCGGTCAGCGGTTTAACGGTCGTTACGGAGGTCGGGACCGGAGTCGAACTCGACTGCTACCGCGAGGGCGGTAAACTACGGATTCGCGTTCTGTCGGGCGGTTTTAATTCCGATTTCAATGTGCAGTTTCCGCGGGCGATTCGCGCCGAAGGTATCCACTATGTCGCCGATGAGTTGGAGTTGTCCTCAGATGGGACGTTCTATCGGGCGAAAGGCGAGATCAAGCGTCTCGTCCGTCCCGGAGACGTTGACCCCCTCGCCCGAACGCGCCCGTCCACGGTCGTCCGCACCGGCAAGGCGAGTGTCGCGCCACCGACCGTCGCCGATCTGGACACGACGGACTCGGTCGGGGATGGCGTGCTGGTGCAAGTTATCAAGGAAGGTTCCAAACTCCGGGCACGGGTCGTTTCCGACGGGTATGACGCCAACTGGAATATGCGCTTCCCGCGCTCGATCCGAGAGGATGGCACCCTGTACGTCGTGGACGAAGTAAACGAAATCTCCGGCGGCGGGCAGTATCAGGCATGTGGGACGATCAAGCGTTTCGTTCAGCCTAAATAGGTCCGGGCGAAGGCGGATAAAAAAGAATGTCAGGTCTGACACCGGTGTCAGACCTGACATTCTTTTTACGGGTAGCAACAAACAACAATGACCGTGATGGCCGCCTCGTGTTTGACAATACCAATTGGTACCAATACAGTGATACAGGTCCGCGATGGAGCCAATATAACCGTGCTGTGTAGCACCAAAATCACATGTCGTCACCGCTACCCCTTCTGTTTATCCGTTTCCTTTTAAACAACCATGAAGATGCAAAAACAATCCTTTATCGCCCCGCTCGCCGTTTCTGTGATGATTTTCGGTGCTGCCAGTTATAGTTGTCGCTCCTCCGTCGCCCAAACCGGTGTGGTCGGCATACCGCTTGCGGCAAACAGTAATGTCACGCGTCCCGCCGTGGCTCCAGACCATCTTGTAGCACACTACACCTTTGATGAAGAGAACAGTGCTGATGTGCAAGATACTGGTGGGAAAGGTGGTCCTGGCAAACGTATGGGTGAAGCAAGCCGGGGCACAGGCCCGAGCGGCAAAGGCGCCCTACTACTACCCGGCAAAGCAGGCAGTTTTGTTGAGATTCCCAAACCCGTCATTGACACGACACGAAGTTTCACTGTCGCCGCTTGCGTAAAACTGAACCAACTGAGTGGCTTTCAAACCGTTGCCAGCATTGACGGGAACACGGCGAGTGTTTTTTTTCTCCAGTTACGCGATGACACCGGTTCGTTCGCATTCACCATGTTCCCCGGCAACGAGTCGGGGGGTGGGAACCCCACCATCGCTACCACGGACGATGCCCCTGACGCCGACCGTTGGTATCACCTCACCGGAGTTTACGACGCGGTGAAGCAGAACATCTCGTTTTATTTGAACGGCGTTCTGCAACAAACGACCCGGTTTCGCGGCAGTGTGCCTACGATGGGACCAACGGCGATAGGACGGGGTAAATTCGGCGGGAACCCGGTAGACTTCGTCAACGGGAGCATAGACGATGTCCGGTTTTATGACGATGCCCTTTCGGCGGCGGATGTGCTGGCTATTTCGGACGCGGACCTCCCGGTTTCGGTGCGGCAGTCTGTAAAGCCAGTCGAGCCAGCCACGTTACGCATAGACGCCAGCGGTCCCTCGGTCAACGTCAGTCCCCTGCTTTATGGCTTGATGACCGAGGAGATCAACTTTTCCTACGAGGGCGGTCTGTACGCCGAACTGATACGAAATCGTGTATTCAAAGACGATGCCAACCAGCCCGCACATTGGTCCCCCGTTCAGGAAGGCGGCGCGGAGTCGGTGATCGCCCTGGATAAAAGCCAGCCAGTCTCCGGTACCGCGCTAACCGGTAGTTTGAGGTGGGAGATCGCCAAACCCGGCAAGCGTGCCGGAGTCGCGAACGGCGGGTTCTGGGGGGTTCCGGTTCGTCCAAACATCAAATACAAGGCATCCTTTTACGCGAAGTCCTCCACGGATTCTTACGGACCGCTGTCCGTCACGCTGGAAAGCCTTGACGGTTCCACGGTTCACGCCAGCGGAACCATTCCCAAAATCACCCAAGGATGGCAAAAATACGATTTGACTTTAACGACCGGTAAGCAGTCCGCCTCGCTGAAAAACCGGTTCGTTATTGCCGGAAAGAACGTGGGTACGGTCTGGCTCACTCAGGTGTCGCTGTTCCCGCCGACATACAAAAATCGCCCGAACGGTCTGCGTCCCGACCTGATGGAAAAGATGGCGTCCATGAAGCACTCATTCCTGCGCTTGCCTGGGGGGAACTATCTGGAAGGTAACACCATCGCCGAGCGGTTTGACTGGAAGGCAACCCTTGGAAACATCAATCAGCGTCCGGGGCATCCCGCGCCGTGGGGGTATCGTTCCTCGGACGGCATGGGGTTGCTGGAGTTCCTGATCTGGTGCGAGGATCTGAACGTCGAACCGGTCCTCGGTGTCTTCGCCGGGTACGCGCTCCGTGGTGAGTACATTGCGGCGGGACCGAAATTACAACCGTATGTACAGGACGCGCTGGACGAGATCGAATATATCACCGGCGACGTGAACACGAAATGGGGCGCGGTACGTGCAAAGAACGGTCATCCCAAACCGTTTCCCCTGAAATATGTCGAGATCGGCAACGAGGATTGGTTCGATAAATCCGGCAGTTATGACGGGCGTTTCGCGCAATTCCACGATGCGATCAAGGCGAAGTATCCCCAGCTCCAGACGATTGCGACGATGGCGGTGAGTAGTCGCAAGCCAGACGTTCTGGACGAGCATTATTATCGGACCGCACGGGCGTTTGAGCGGGACTCGAACCGCTACGATAAGTACGACCGCAAGGGACCGAAAATCTTCGTCGGGGAATGGGCGACTACGGAGGGCAGACCGACGCCGAATTTGAAGGCGGCACTCGGCGACGCCGCCTGGATGACCGGAATGGAGCGCAACTCGGATGTCGTCATCATGGAGGCCTACGCGCCGCTTCTTGTCAATGTCAATCCGGGAGCCAGCCAGTGGCCGACGAACCTGATCGGGTACGACGCGTTGAATAGTTTCGGCTCGCCTTCGTTCTATGTCCAGCAGATGTTCGGTCAGAATCACGGCGACCGAACCGTCGCGGCGTCGTTGACTGGTGGCTCCCGGTTGTATCAAAGCACCACCCGAAACAGCAAAACGGGAGAGGTGTATCTGAAATTGGTCAATGCTTCCGGCACAAAGCAGTCCGTGCATATCACTCTGGCCGGTGTTCCCCGTGTATCACCAAACGGCACCGCCATCGTGCTGAGCGGATCCGCCCCCACGGATACAAACTCACTGACCGATCCGGTCCGCCTGATTCCGACGACTTCAAAGATAACCCGTCTCGGCAAGGAGTTCGACTATCCCCTCCCGCCCTATTCCGTCACGGTCCTGAAGATACAGACAAAATAAATCACAGTTTGTTTTTTGTCCTTCGCAGACGGCGTCAACTCGCGG
>JACMIS010000301.1 GCA_014381035.1 Armatimonadota bacterium | reverse complement strand
GGGCGAACGGCGTTTCTGACGTGCTTTAATCTCCGTAGTTATTAAGGAGCGTGATTATAGAACCGCCGCAACCTGCTTGCGGCGTCGCACGACAACCGCGCCGACTAACGCGAGCGCGGGCAACACGAGAGCAAGCGTTCCCAGCTCCGGCACGACCACAGGCGTGCTGTCGATGAGCTGGAACGCGAGCGAACTGGGATTGGATTCAAACGCGCCGGTCGGGGTAGTGCGGACAAAAAAGGTTCCCGTTTGCGCGGAGGTTGCCCAGAACCAATCGTCATCTGTGTCCGCTGTGGTGTCGTTCACAATCGAGATGCCGTATGCTCCCGCAACCATCGTGACTGGCGACGACAACGTGGCTTCGTAGCGATACAGGTCGGAGCCCCCATTGAGAACGCTACCGGTGTCCACGCGACCAGGGCTACCGACCGCGAACACTTCGCCGGTGCGCGGCGTGGCGTTCGGCACCCCCCCGTAATGTCGAAGAACGAGATGGTAAACACGTCCGTCGCGGTTGGCGTGTCGGAGAATCCGTATGCCCCGAACCATCGCACGGTGTCGAATGTTGTCGTCGCACCGAACGTGAAAGTTTCGGCGGAAAAGAATCCGCTGCTCGGGTCGCTCTGGAACGCATTGATGAGATCCGGGTTGCCGTTATCGAAGACTGTAGTCTGTGCGGTGGCGGGCGCGGTCAGGGTGAGAGCGAAAAGTGCGGCGAAGGCGGCGCGGCGGGCGAGTGAGTAACATACCGTCATGAGTCTGCAAACCTTTCTTGCGCGGCGGGTGTCGTGGCGATAGACGAAGTGCGGAGTGTCCCTCCGTGCGTGGGAATTGTAGCACGAACGGAGATGGGGGGGCAAAGCGTGGCGCGGGTTCGCGCAAACACCTTTTGCACTGTCGCAGCGGTATAATCGGGGCATGATACTCACCGCGCAACAAGTCTATTCCGAACAGGTACAACGCCTGTCCCTTGCCGAGCGGCTCCGCCTCGCCGCGCTCCTTCTGGACGACCTGTAAACCGCCTTGCCGCCCGCGGTGTCGCCCGGCCCGGCACGCCCACGTCCGAAACGCGGGAGCGGTAAGCACGACATTTCGTACATGGCGGAAGACTTCGACGCGCCGCTCGACGATATGAAAGAGTACAGCGAGTGCCGGGGAGTTTCGGGAGAAGAATGAGTCAATAATTTTTCGCTCGACCCGGCGCGGAAACGTGCTACAATAACGCATGAAACACGCTCTTACCCATCTCGTTGCCGGAGCCGCTGGCACTGTCGCCGCTCTTTCCCTGTGTGTGTCCGCCTTCGCGCAAACCGCACCCGCCGCGAAGCCTTCCGTGCAACTGGATGGTCTGGAATACCGCGTCATTGACCGCGTCTGGGCAAACACGGATCATTATTTTCACGAAGGCGACTACAACCGCATTGTCGCCCTATGCCGCGTTTGCGTGGAATCCGACCCCGAGTTCGACGAAGCCTATTCCTGCGCGGCGTGGATACTGTGGAGCATGGGAGACAAGCCCGCCGCGAACACGCTGATGGCGTATGGCACGAAACGCGCCAAAACCAAATGGAAAGCGGAGTACACCTTTGCCGAGCAACTGATGGTGCGCCGCGAGTACAAGGATGCCCTGCCGCATCTTCAAAACGCAACGAAAAGCCCCGCCGCACCCGTGATTGCATGGAAACAACTCGGTCACGCCTATGAGAAAACGGGCGACCTGAAGAACTCGCTTGTCACCTGGCAATATATCCTGAAGCGGTTCCCCGATGAGCCTTCCGCACCCAATAACTTAAAGCGGGTTCAGGGGAAACTCAGCGGGAATCCCCCCGCCGCAAAAACGGGGAGGTAGTACCGCGTGACCGAAGACCGCCCCCCGCAAACATCAGAAGAATCCGCCCCCGAATCAGATCGTCCTTTACCCGTCCCAGGTCCGTGGCGCATTCCCGCGTCTCTCTGGGTCTGGCTCGCGATCCTGCTGATCACGTATGCTCTTCCGCAAATCACTGCGCTACAGGGAAGCGGCGCGAAAATCGTCAAAAGCAGCAGTGTTCCTACCTCGGCAACAAGCTTGCAGGAGATGTTTCAAGCAGAGTACCTGACGCGACTCGCCCTTTCCCCGACGTTTTCCACGCAAAGCACCCGCAATAAGTCCGGTAAGCAGGAAGTATTCGCCGATACCGCCGCCAACGCCTACCGGAAAATCGCACTCAGCAAAAAAGGGGTCGCTTCCGCCCGAAAAGTACTGGTTCTGGAGCACCTGCAAAAAAAGCCTCTCGATAACGAATTCCTGACCGGCGTTCTCGCCCCCAATCTTGCGGCGCGGGGCGAAAAACCGGGAGCCGTGGGTGCGGAAGTCGCATTGTGGCGGTCTTTGTACGGCAAAAACGCGGCGAAAGAGTTCGACCGGGAAAACACCGCTCTCATCATCGGGCGGGTGAAGGCGTTGCAACTCGGGCTTTTAGAGCAACAAGTTCTCGTGGATGTTTACGCGCTCGCCGGACGCACCGATCAGGCGAGCACGTTACAAAAAGCCCTGCAAACCAAAGTGACGTTTGAGATAACGCGGCTTGTTCTCTTGATCCTGCTCCTGGTCGCAGGGGCACTCGCCGGTCTCGTTTTCCTGATTCTGTTTGCGACCGCATGGGCGACTAAAAAGTGGAACAACGTCGGGCGACTTCGCCGGGAAGTGGAAGAAGCCGTCGCGCCGCCGACACTCCCTTTCGGTAGTTTGATTGATGTTTTTGTCGCGTATCTGGCGATCTCGCGGGGCGTCGGCTTGATAGCCGGGATACTTCCGGGACTGGATTCGGTATCGCCCGTTTATCTGTCCGCATCGGTATATGTCGGGACCGGGATTCTCGCCGCGTTGTATCTGTTGTCAAAGGCGCGTGCAGAAAAATGGGACTTGCCCCTGCTCGGTATGCGCACAACGGGCGGATGGGATGTGCTCTACGGGGTCGCGGGGTACTGCGCGGCACTACCGATAGTGTTCACTCTCGGTGCCTTGAATAACGCGGTGTTCAAGAAAAACGACTCCGCCCTCGCCCCCAACCCGGTTCTGCCAATGATCGCGGGAGAGGGCAGCGACATCGGTAGGTTCGTGCTTTTCTGCCTCGTCGCTATCGCCGCGCCGATCTTCGAGGAACTGTTTTTCCGCGGGGTGTTGTACTCGGCACTCAAAACGCGCTTTTCCACGGTACTTGCGGTCGTGATTTCCGCCGCCTGTTTTGCTATCGTCCATCCGATGGGTGACTGGCTTCCGATATTCGGGCTGGGATGCGTCCTTGCCACGGTGCGCGAACTACGCCAGAGCCTGATACCGGGCATCGTCCTGCACTTTTGCCAGAATGCGGTTGCTTTCACAATGATGAGCAGTCTTTTCAGTAAGTAAATGGCAGGGAACAAGACGGCATCCCCGATTGTAACAATACTGGTGCGCGTCACGCCACGCGCCGACCGGGATTCAATCGCGGGAGTGCGCGAGGATGGGGTTTTGCTCCTCCGCACGACTTCCCCGCCAATAGACGGGAAAGCGAACGCGGCTTGTATCGAACTGATGTCTGTTTTTTTTGGCGTGGCACGTGGGCAAGTAACTCTGCTGTCCGGCGCGACCGGGCGAGACAAGCGTTTCGCCCTGGAAGGAATGACATCGGTTGCGGTAGAGGAGCGTTTGCGTCTCTTACAACATACATAGAATCAGGTTTTACATTATGGAAACGATTATCAATACGATCACCGATAACAGCGACGACGTTGTACATGACGTTGCTATTTTAGGAAGCGGACCCGCCGGACTGACTGCCGCGATTTATGCCGCACGCGCCGGAATGTCGCCGATTGTCTTGTGCGGCATAAATCGCGGGGGGCAGTTGATGATCACGACCGATGTGGAAAACTTTCCCGGCTTTCGGGACCCCGTCACCGGACCGGATCTGATGATTCAGATGGAAGGTCAAGCCGAGCGGGTCGGTGCCCGGTTGTTGGACGAGGAAGTGCTCAGCGTGGACCTGTCGCACCGTCCGTTCGCACTGACGACCAACACCGGAAAAACGCACCGCGCCAAAACCCTGGTCATTGCCACCGGCGCGAAAGCGAAGTGGCTCGGCTTGCCGTCCGAGACCGCGCTGTACAATAAAGGCGTTTCGGCGTGTGCGACGTGCGATGGCTTCTTTTTCAAGGGAAAGGACGTCGTGGTCGTCGGCGGCGGCGATACCGCGATGGAGGAAGCGTTGTATCTGTCCCGGTTGGTCAACTCCGTCACCGTGATCCATCGCCGTGACACGCTCCGCGCGAGTAAGGTGATGGCGGACCGCGCCCTGAAAAACGAAAAGATCAAATTCCTTTGGAATACAGGAATCAAGGAGATTCTGGACCCGTCGGCAGGTAAAGTGACCGGCATCCGGGTACAAAACCTGCTCACCGACGAAGAATCCGTGATCCCGACCGACGGCGTTTTCGTCGCCATCGGGCATCAGCCGGTGACCGATCTGTTTAAGGGACAGTTGGACCTGGACCAGAACGGTTACATCTGCGTGACCAAAGGGATGCACGTCGGTATTCCCGGCGTCTACGCGGCGGGCGATGTACACGATACCGAGTACCGTCAGGCGATCACGGCTGCCGGAATGGGTTGTATGGCGGCGATGGACGCGATCCGCTTCCTGGAAGCCGAGGAAGCGGCAGCGCATTAAAACGAGAAGGAGCAACAACAATGCCGACGCTAACCATTGCGGTCGAATTGTCCGACGAGGAGTACGCGAACGCTCTCGCGTACTCTGCGGACGAACGCCGTCGCAAAATATTCGCCACGTCACTACCCGTCACGCGGACTTCAGCATTGCGGACGCGAACAGTGGTAGCTTGCCAGAAACAATCGATATAATGTCCGCTGAAAATAGCGGTGCTCAACCGTTCGCGATAAATACGGGGCAATTTGATGCCGATTCGGAGGACGACGGGGAATGATGCCGCCCGTTTTGACCGGAGGGCGCGTCGTGTCGGTCGGAGTGGACCTTGCCGACGTGGTGCGTATCCGTGAAGCCATTGCCCGCGACCCTGACCGGTTCGCCCACCGCGTCCTCACCGACGCCGAACGCGAGTATTGTTTTTCGCGCCCCGACCCCGCGCCGCATATCGCCGCCCGGTTCGCCGCAAAAGAAGCGGTAATCAAATGCCTGGGTGGCGGATGCGGCTTGCGCGACATCGAGGTCGTGCGTGCCTTGACCGGATTCCCTTCCATTTCGCTGAGCGGACGCGCCGAAGCACGGGCGAATGGTCGCCGGGTACTGATCTCGCTGTCGCATCTGAAAGAGATCGCCACGGCGTTCGCGGTGCTGGTGGAAAACGAGCCATGACCCGCGCCGAAGCCCTCGCGGACGCGCACCGGCAACTCGCCGACGCTGCGATCCCGCCCACCGAAGCCCGCACGGAAGCGATCCTGCTCCTGCGCCACACGACGAACCTTTCCCGCGAAGAACTACTCCTGCGCCCCGACGTTCCTTTGATCGAGACCGAGTCCCAACGGTTTGGCGCGGCTATCGCCCGCCGTGCCAATCGCGAACCGCTCGCCTATATCACCGGAACCCGCGACTTCTACGGCTTACCATTCAGTGTGACGTCCGATGTGCTTATCCCCCGCCCGGAAACCGAAGGCGTGGTTGAGTCGGCTCTGAACCTCATTAGTAGCCCCCCCGCCCCCGATTCTGGGGATACCGTAAATATCTTGGACCTTTGCACCGGTTCCGGTTGTATCGCGGTCGCCGTCGCCATCCATGCACCAGACGCGCACATCACCGCGACTGATATTTCCCCAAGTGCCCTTACCGTCGCCTGTTCGAACGCGGAGCGTCATGGCGTCGCGGATCGCGTGAGATTTTTGCAGGGCGACCTGTTCGCGCCGTTACCATCGGGAATCCAATTCGCGGTGATCGCGTCGAACCCGCCGTACATCGCGCCGAACGAGATCGAGCGACTGGAACCGGAAGTACGCGACTTCGAGCCGCGCATCGCGCTCGGTGTTCACGCGGATGCCCTGCATTTCTATCGGCGCATCGCTACCGAGTCACCCGCATACCTGGTTGAAAACGGGCGGGTCGTTGTCGAAGTCGGTCTCGGTCAGGGAGAGGCGGTAGGTGAACTTTTTCGCCATGCCGGGTTCGCGGAGGTTTCTATTTTGCCGGACCTTGCCGGTATACCGCGTATCGTGATCGCGACGGGATACCGGAGGACATAAATTTCTTCGAAAAGAAGAACGTTCCGTAACCTGACTCTATTTTAAGCGTTCCTTATATGATAATACCGGAAGGTTCCTTGCCAGTACCGGTCGAAAGGGAATGAAATGATAGCGCAAAAACAGTTCGGTATGGCTCTGGGAATCGGCATCTCGCTGAGTGTCGCGTCGTTCTGTGTCTGGCGGGCATTCCCGGCGACGGCAGGCGGACAAACCCCGTCCCGCCGAACCATAACGCCGCCCGCACCCGCCGCGCCGAAATTGATCTACACACCCGACACACCCGCGAACCGAAAACTGCATGACGCCGTGGGACGCGGCGACCTCGCCGCCGCACAAGCCGCGCTCAAAGCCGGAGCCGATCCCGCCGCCATCGTTCAATCCCAGGGTGACAAGCAGCCCGGTATACCGATCATTTTCAACGTCACGTACCGGGTGAGTGACGCCCCGGCGAAACATCTCCCCCTGCTCAAGTCACTGGTAGCGCACATGAAGAATGTCAACATGGCTGCGGGATATGGTGGACATACTCTCTTGATGCGTGCGGTAGACACCGGCGACCTCGCACTGGTCAAATCGCTCGTGGAACGCGGCGCGAATATAGACGCCGTGAGCGAGGTCGTTAGTTCGAGTGGGCATCCCTACGGGAACGAGACGGCGTTTTATCAAGCCATCGGACGGCAGGGCGATCTCGGCGACGATCCCGATCCGATAGCCCTGTTTCTGCTTGAACGTGGCGCGAACGTCAACCACGTTTGCGCCGACGGTTCTACCGCGCTGATGCGTGCCGCGCAACACAACAAACTTAACACCGTGCGCCTGCTTCTGGACAAAGGCGCGGACCCGGCTTTGCGTGACATGCTGGACTATACGGCGTTCCGCTGGGCAGCCCAGCGTGGTCGTGACGAGATCGCCGCGTTGCTCGAAAAACGAACCCCGATGAACCTCTGGGAGGCGGCGACGTTCGGCAATATGGCGCGAGTGAAAGAGCTCCTTGCCGGTGGTGCCGATCCGAACGCCCCCCGCCCGGTGCCGAACATCCCCGGTCAACAGTTATTGGACAACAAAAAGCCGGTCGGCGAAACCCCGCTGACGGCAGCGGCGAAAAGTAACGACCCGGTGATCGTCAAAGCGTTACTCGATGCCGGAGCGGACGCACGATACACGCATCCTTATAGCGGTCAGTCCGCACTCCATATCGCCGCGACCTATGGGAGCGACGCGATTATTCCGCTTCTTCTCGCGGCGGGGGCGGATGTCAACGCCCCCGCCGTGAAACGGGGCGCGGATGGCAAGCCGGAGGACACGGAATCGCGTGCCCCGGCACGGACCCCTCTTCTATGCGCTGTGGAGGCTTCCAACGCCGAAGTCGTTACGCTCTTGCTGAAAAGCGGGGTCAAACCGGCACAAAACGACCAGGCAAACAACGCCCTCAGGTGGCTTTTGCGCAACAGTGGACAAACACCGCGCCGACGCCGCGATCAAAAGGCAAATCGTGTAAAACCGGAAGAGGAAGCACTCGAAGCTCAGGATACCATTCTGGATACATTGTTAGGAGCGGGAGCCGACCTCGATAAAACCGGCGCACTCGTGCTGGCGGTGAAGGCGAACCAGTCCGGCGTCGTGGAGTACCTGCTCAAAAAAGGCGCGTCGCCGAATGCACATAGTGACGACGACAACGATGGCGACGAGACCGCGCTGATGGCGGCGATCTGGGAAATCGAGTCGAATGTTATCGAAAGGGAGATGCTCCGCGACGGCTCACTTTTCGGACCGGAGGACGAGGACCTCGCCAGCGGTGAGCGGGCGGCGCGGGAAATGCTCACGATCCTGCTCAAAGCCGGTGCCGACGTGAACGAAGCGGCGCGAGGAACGGGCACGACGCCGCTCATGAAAGCCGTCGAACACCGACAGTTGCCGGTCGCGGAAGAATTGCGCAGACGCGGCGCGAAAATAGACGCTACCGACAGCGAAGGACGTACCGCGCTGATGCGTGTCGCGTCGGAAGGTGAGAATACCGCGGCGGCGGATTGGCTCCTGCGAAGCGGCGCGGACGCAAACCACTCGGATAAAAACGGCTATACCGCGCTTATGCTTGCCATAGATAATGGGGCAAATGACGATTGGGAGACCTATAGAAAAGCGACTGCCGAACATCGAGAGCAGGAAGCGGAGCATATGCGCCAGATTCACGGCACCGAACCGGGCGAGGAGCAACGTCCGAACCCCGACGGTCACCCCAAGATGGTCGCGCTACTCCTCAAATCTGGCGCGGACAAAAGCATGGTGGCGAAGGACGGCAAAACTACCGCGCTCACACTCACCCGCAAAAACGGCTTTAAATCGGTGGAGGCATTGCTTACGGCGAGGAAGTAGTCACGATGAATCGCAAAGTGGTTGCCGTTGATAATGAAGCAAAAGTGATCCGGCAAGTGGTGGATGTTTTATTGCGAGACGAGTACGTCGCTATCACCGCTGAGAATGGTGCCGATGCGGTAAGCAAGGTACGCACCGAACAGCCGTGGCTCATCGTGCTGGGCAAGGAGTTACCGGATATGCCCGGCAAACAGATGCTGGAATGCTTAGGGATTACTCCGGCATCGCCGACACTCGCGCTCGGCGTTATCATGCTGTCGCGCCCGACCTGGAAAGAATGTAGTGAGAGTTTTGGCTTAAGACCTTACCCCGACGCTCCCGGCATGTATCTGTTCAAGCCCTTCAATCCCATGGAATTAAGGCAATACATCCGCTATTTACGCGAACAGATGCAAAAAGTGAATGGTAACACGACGACTGAATGAACCGTTGTACAAACAACACCCAAAATTAGCGGCTGTCACTGTCAGCCTTCGCCGGGCAAACGGGCATCGGTCTGCACGGCGCGGAACGATTTACCGGCGAGATGCCGGTGACTTCGTAGCGCGATGTGTGGAAATTCATACACTAACAAGCCGCCTGCCTCAGAACGTTCTGGGTACAATGGTCCATCTCTGTGCGGAGCTTATATGGGAAGGAACTTGTTATGAATAGATTTACTGCCAGCATTGCTCGTGTCGTGTTTCTCCTCTTCCTTGTGACCACGGTGTTGATCAACGCACCTGCAATCAACCGATCAGAAGGGGCGACGGATGGACTCCCCCCGATCACGGTGAAGACTCAGACCAAACTGGTAAAAAATCCGGGCGAAACCACACTCGGTATCATCGCTGTCCTGATTGCTCTGGTCAACAAAGACGCGGACACGATACTCTGGTCGGACACAGTGGTGTCTTGGACGTTCACGGCTGAGGGACCCGAACGATATAAAGCCAACGGATCGGCAACCCCGTTCAAGGGGGATTCAACGAATAGACAGTCCCTTGATGTACGCTACGCGTTTCAGCCCACAAAAGCCGGCGCATACACAACGAAGTGGCAGGTATGGTACGAAGGGAGTCAGGGCAAAGGAACACTCTGGTCACAGGTATCTCACTTCGACATCCCTTAACCGGGACTTTATACGAAATAGCGGGCTATCGATCACGCAGACGATGCAGTAGGTAGCCCGTAAAATCAGGAGGATTAGCGACCATTGTGTGGAACAGCGACCGAGAGTCTCCGGTGACTTGCATTCACGCCTGCCGCGCTTATATCGCGTCTGTTTGTGCCGTGCGGAAAGACTTATCGGCGAGCCCGAGCAAGCCCGCGAGCGTCATTGCGACCCCCATGATCGCGATCGTGATCGTGGGACCAGCCGCCGCGAGGAGCAGCCCCCCCAGCCCGATAGAAACCGGCGCGACGCCCATTCCGGTCATGGTCATCGCGGCGTTCACACGCCCCTGAAAGTTCTCCGGCACCAGTTTTTGTATATACGCCGCCATCGGCAACTGAACGAAGGGGAATGCCAGCCCGGCGACAAAGTTCCACCACGCGAACGCCCAAACATTCCGCGACACCGCCATAAAGATCACGGTGATCCCGATTCCGGCGACGCCCGCGATAAATGCCATGCCGGGACGAGCGATTTTGATACGCTCGACAAAAACGCTACACGCGACGACGCCAACAAAAAACGAGACTTCACACAGGGCAAGAGTCCCATAGCCGCCACCGAACCACGATTTATTGACAGCGATATACACGAGCATGAACGGTGCCATGGCGATCTGCACCAGCAAGTTGAGCCAGAGCAGAATCCACAACACGCGCTCTTTTTTCAGATACACAAACCCGTCGCGCACATCGCGCAGGGCATTCGGCTCGGCTTTGTCTTCCTCATGCACCGGTACCAGACGCGGGAGCCGCGCAATAAAGACCGCCGACCCGAAGAACGAAACGGCGTTCAGCAGAATCGCCGCAAGAAAGAAATACGCGGGCGAGATGGCGTACAGGATGGCGAGCAATGTCCCTGACAGCGCGACACCGATCATAGGGAGCAGGTTTTGCGTGGCAAGGGAAAGGGCGTTCGCGGTGTCGCGCCGCTCCTCCGATACCAGTTGCGGGATAGCAGCACCCTTCGCTGGGGAAAAAAACGCGTTGATCGCAGAAAGTGCCGCGCCGGCCGCGATCAGTGTCCACGCAGGCGGCGTCGCGTCAAAGAAAACGTATACGGCGAACAGGAGTAGGGCGAAGCCACTGAGCAGATCGCACGCGAGCATGATGGTTTTGCGGTTCCATCGGTCGGCGACGACGCCGGCATACGGTGAAAAAAGCAGGAACGGTAACGTCTGCCCGACCCCGGCGATTCCGACCATTTTGGGATCACCAGTCACCTTCTCGACCATGAAAAGAAACACCAGATAGTATAAGGCGTCGCCAAGTTGCGAAATCGCCTGCCCGATCCAGAGATTACGAAACGCAGGATTAGAACGAAGCAGGTCTGCATAGCCCTTATTCGCCTGCGGAACATCAGGAATCAAGTTCGAATTATTAGCGGCTATCTCGGACACGTTCTACTATACCGTCCCCCTACCGACGTTTGATAAAGGGAATGTTAAATCTTCTTTCTTTCTTTGTCCTGCGCGGACGGCACCGTCCGCGCAGGACAAAGAAAAAACGTTATAATAGCCGCATGGAAATTGTTTTGGGATTGCCGAAGGGAAGCCTTCAGGACGCTACATTCAAGTTATTCGAGAAAGCCGGATGGAACATCCGGGTAGATTCGCGCTCCTACCAGCCCGTCGTGGACGATATAGAGATTCGCGCTATTTTGATGCGCCCGCAAGAGATCCCCCGCTATTTGCAGGACGGAATCATTGATGTCGGGCTGACCGGCAAAGACTGGATCGAAGATAATAACGCCGACGTTCACGAAGTATGCGAACTGATCTACAGCAAAGTCACCCGCAACCCGATCCGCATCGTACTCGCCGTGAAAGACGACTCACCAATCCGGGGTGCGCAGGATTTAGCCGGGATGCGCGTTGCTACCGAATATGTCCGCCTTGCCGAGCGGTATTTCGCCGGTCACGGCGTGGTCGCCGACATCGAGTTCTCGTGGGGCGCGGACGAAGTCAAGGTGCCTGACCTCGCCGACGCCATCGTAGTCAACACCGAAACCGGCTCCAGCCTCCGCGCGCATAACCTGCGCATCGTAGACACCCTGCTCGTTTCCACCACGCGCCTCGTCGCGAATCACGCGTCTTGGGCGAACCCGGAAAAGCGGGCGAAGATCGAGAACATGGCACTGCTTCTGAACGGTGCTCTAAACGCCGAATCGCTCGTCGGACTGAAAATGAACGTTGGCGCGGGCGACCTGAACGCCGTGGTCGGGCAACTCCCGTCCCTCAAGCGTCCCACCGTGTCGCCGCTGTTCGGTGACGATGGGTACGCGGTCGAAATCATTATCAGCGAAAAGGAAGCCCGCGACCTGATTCCCGCGCTGAAACGTGCCGGGGCGACCGGTCTGGTGGAATACCCGCTCAACAAGGTGATTTATTGATACACCGAAAAATTGGTAAGGCTACTCCAATGCCCCCCTGGCAAACCCTATTCGCGGGCACGGAACGTTCGCCGCGTTTCCTTATCGGCTTGATGTCCGGCACGAGTGCGGACGGCACCGACGCCGCATTGGTGCGCTTCCATGGCGACAGTGCCGAGCTGGTCGCGTTCGTATTCGTGCCATTTGCGGATAGTTTGCGGGAGCGGATACTCGCCATATCGCACGGACAGGGGAATGCCGAGACCGTGTCGCGGTTGTCGGTGGAGTTAGCGGCTCAATACGCGAACGCGGTAGAGGCGGTCTGTAACGAAGCAGAATTGCCCGACCTTGAGCGCGTTCTCGCCATCGGTTGCCACGGGCAGACGGTTTCGCACACGCCGCACGGCGATTTTCCGGCGACATTGCAACTCGGCGACGCGGCGACCCTTGCCACCCGCACGGGAATCCCGGTTGTATCGAACTTTCGCAGTGCGGATGTCGCGCTGGGCGGGCAGGGCGCACCGCTGGTCCCGTTCGCGGACTGGCGACTTCTCACACACCTGACAAAAAATCGCGCCCTGCAAAACATCGGCGGTATCGGCAATGTCACCTATCTCCCTGCGGGTGGCGCGGCATCCGAGGTACGCGGATTCGACACCGGACCGGGCAACATGCTGATAGATCATTTAGCGGGCTGGGCGACCGGGGGCAAGGCGCACTTCGATGAGGACGGGAGTATCGCACGATTGGGAACGATGCAGCAACACCTGATGGACTGGCTATTTGAACATCCCTTCCTGTCAGCCCCGCCGCCCAAATCGGCAGGACGCGAAGAGTTCGGCACGAAGTTAGCCCAGGAGATTCAGCAATTCGCCGTGACTTATTACATACGCCCTGCGGATATTCTGGCGACCGTTACCGCGTTCACGGCATATAGCATCGCTTACGCCTATGACCAGTTCTTGCCCACGCTACCGGACGAAGTGATTGTCAGCGGGGGCGGGGCGCGGAACCCGGTGCTGATGCAATTTCTGCGCGAAAAACTGGCACCGATCCCGGTTCTGACTTCTGACGATCTGGGTATAAATGCAGAGGCAAGGGAAGCAATCGCGTTCGCGGTACTCGCCGACGCGACACTGTCCGGAACGCCCGCGAGCCTGCCCGCCGTCACCGGGGCGAGCCGTGCGGCGATCACCGGGAGCGTGACATTACCCGGTTGAACGTTGCCGATTAAAATGCGATAGAATAGGGACCCGCCGTGAACGAAGTTGCCGCTAATTCATTGGAAGATCCCCCCGTACCGGGTTCCGCATCGGCGCGTCCCCCCGGTACACCCGACTCTGTTCCCGCCGCCAAGCCATCGCGCTTCCCGCGAATGCCCCGTCAACTGCGCGACTGGCTCCGCGTCCTGCATCACGATCCGACCGCCGAGGAACGCGCCACCGACGAACGCCGCGCCCGCCTGTTAGACGAACTCAACCGCGCCGTCTCCGACGCCCCCGACGACATGCCACTCCGCGATGTGATCGCCCGCGTCAACAATCCTTATAGTGATTAGAATCGGCATAAAACACGGAAACATTTTGTAATCCACACCACCCTCCTATCGTACAATAACGTGAGTTCGGGTTGAGCGATCTGTGCTGTGCCTACTTTGGGCAGGTTCAGCGACGGTTTCTTTGGCTGAAGGCAGTAAGCAATCAGGGCGGCAGCCAAATTCCAAAGGAAACCAGTGAAAGCGCGGTGTCTCGTGTGTTCGACCTGGGAAATATTTTTGACGCGTAAAGTCCCTTCAGGGGACTTTCGCAAGTTGGTCGATCACGGATTCGATGATCGCCCTTTTGCGGATCAGAAAAGCGTCCATAGGAGACAGGGGCTGTTCTTTCATGTTCTTGCGCACTCTCGTAATCAACCGAATACCTCGTTCCTGAAGCGATTCGGATAGCTTTTTTGACAGGTAGCCTTTATCCGCGATCAGTCTGCCGAACACGCCTGCGAGCAGATCGGGGAGCGGTCTGCGGTCGCCCGTGTTCCCTGCCGTTACGGTAATGTTTAGCAGATCGCCGCGGTCGTTGATGAGCAGGTGCAGTTTGAAGCCGAAGAACGCGTTTGCATACCTGCAAACCACCCCGTACTCGTTTTGCCTCTCTCGGCGACGCCACCGAACACCTTATGTTGCCCGATCCGCGGGTTCGCGCAGACGCGAAGGGCGGTCGAGTCCGCGAAGGTAATGCCCGTGCAGTCTCCGAAGAGAGAGCTAAGGTAGGCAAAGAGCGACAGAAGTGCCGAGGGGATGTACTCGATGAAGTGGTTGTTCAGGTGAAACGGAGTTTCACCGCACTGACCAATTTCGGGAAAGCTCCCGCCAGTGCGACCAGACGAAGCCGAGGTAAAAGGCTTTGAAATTACGGAATTTGCTCAGATGGAAAGCGATCAGCAGTGTCATTATTTCACTTTTTGACAGTGAGCGGGCACGATCTCGCCGGTTTTTACCAGGCAACAGGCTTCGGTCGAGTTTGGGCGACGGCGTCTGGCAGAAATCATCGACCGAGCAGAACAGCGTGAGGAGCGCATCATCTTGTAAAATGGGCATGGATAGGCTTTCCGATCACTTAGTTTGGCGACTTTAGTTTGTCGGAAAGCCTGCGCTTAACCCGAACTTGTATATTAGAAGTGAGACCAGTGACACTTAACCCGATGAGGTGAAGAAACGGCGTGCTGCATGGGAGGCAAAAGGGTTGTACATTCTCTTCCTGCCTGTATATTCGCCTGAACTTAACATCGCGGAGATATTATGGCGTGAACTCAAGTATGAGTGGTTACAACCCGGCGATTATGAAAGCAAGCCAGCGATTATGAAAGCAAGCCACTGCTGTGTTACCGCGTGTGGCAAATCTTAGCGGCAGTCGGAAGCGGATTGAAGACTGCTTCCAAGCCGTTTCAAAATATAAACTAAATTAGAACAATCACTTACATCTATTTTGTTGTATGTCAAGACGGAGGTTTAATCGAGTGCGGATTACCCGTCGGGGTCATCTATCAGGGCTTGCAACCGTTCGCCAAGTTCGATTGGGAAGCGCGAAACCCAGGTTTCGTCGAGAAGACTGACACCAATCATGTCACGCAGATGCACCCGGTCTTTGTCGCGGTACGCGGTGAGTTTGATCTGCACCAATGCTTGCAAAGACAAAACACGGAATCCTCCGATGGCACGTTCGGAGTCGGTGACATCGGGGTTCGGCAGTGCTTCGTGCTCGCGGACTTTTTCGCCCGCGAAAACGATGTGGACGGCGTCTCTCGCTTTCGCGTCCGGCGCGTCAAGGAAAATATCCATTCCGGCGACATGCCGATAAACAAACCCCGCCGCTTCCATAGCGGCTACCGCTTGGGGTAGATCGGTGCGGCGGAGGAGAACATCCACATCCTGCGTGTTGCGTACTGCCGCTTCGTCCACTTGCCCGACCCATGCCGCGACCGCGTTTCCGCCCGCGACGGCGTAGAGCAACCCGGCGTTATCCAGAACAGTGGTCGCTTTATGCAACCGTTCCCGTACTTTATCCACTGCCCGAGCCGCCCTCTCCAACGCCCACCAGCCCGGTGGCGAAACCGTTTCTTTGATTGTTTTCACCAGGTTGTCTCCTTTTTTTGTCCTTCGCGGACGGCACCAACCTTACGTTGGATCGTTGGACCTGCGGTGCTATGTTGCTGATTGGCTGGCTTTGGCGGTTGGTTATTTCCCGCGAATCCGTCGGTTCCAGTTGTTCACTGT
>JACMIS010000300.1 GCA_014381035.1 Armatimonadota bacterium | reverse complement strand
GTTTACGCGACGGAAACCGTCATCGGGCGTATGGTGCCGGGGACTCGGTCCCACGAGACAGACCCTCTGACCGTTTCCGCGGAACCGTTCCACGAATTACCGTTCAATGCATCCCAATGGCCCGGCGGCGGTCCGAACATCCCCGGACTGGTACCCGTGCCCGGCGCACAGTTCCACGCCTACGAACTCCGCAAGCTGTTTTTGCACAATGCGGGCCATGCTACACTTGCCTACCACGGCTATCGGTACGGCTACGAAACGATCCGCGAATGCGCCGACGACGAAGCACTGGTAGAGGAACTACACGGCTTCTGGTCGGAAGTATGCTCCGCGTTCCGGCGAAGCGAATACCGGCAAACACCGGTCTTCGCGACCCGCGCACTGGAAGCGTTCACCGGGGACCTTTTGACCCGTTTCCGCAACCCGTATCTCAAGGACACGGTTCTGCGCGTCGCCCGAGACCCGTTGCGGAAACTGAGCCGGAACGAGCGTCTTGTCGGAGCCGCTTTGTTCTGCGAACAGCACGGCGTCGAACCAGTGTACGTTAGCCGCGCTATCGCCGCCGCGCTCCATTTTTCGCCGCCGGAAGATGCGGGAGCGGCGATCATCCAACAATCGCTTCAGGAAACCGGGTTGGAAACCACGCTGGTACGCCATACCGTTTTGGAACCGAATTCACCGCTAATCGCTTCGATCGGTCGGGCGTTCCATTCCTTATTGCCGCTCACGTAACCTGCTTGCATCCCGCTGCCCCCTCCGAAAGACAGCCGGGCATGGCGCGTTACGATTGAACCGTTTATAATGCTGGCGTAAGATTACATTCTGTTGCGCCACCCCGCACGAAAAGGTATTTTTTTATGTCTGTTGCCATTGTCACCGGGTCGTCCGGTCTTATCGGTAGTGAAACCGTTAAATTTCTTCATTCCAAAGGTCTCGATGTCGTCGGAGTAGATAATGATATGCGTCGCTATTTCTTCGGCGACGACGCTTCGACGGAATGGAACACCCAGAAACTAAAATCCTCGCTCCCCCACTTTTCTCACCGCGCCATAGACATCCGAGACGAAGCCGGGATCAACGCACTGTTCGCAGAGTACGGCAACAATATCGCACTCGTCGTTCACACCGCCGCGCAACCCTCGCACGACTGGGCAGCCCGCGAACCGATCACGGACTTCACGGTGAACGCGAATGGCACGATGGTACTTTTAGAGGCGACGCGCAAATACGCGCCAGACGCAGTTTTCCTGTTTACGTCTACGAACAAGGTTTACGGCGATACGCCCAACTATCTCCCGCTCATCGAAACCCCGACGCGCTGGGAATGCGACCCGACGCACCCGTTTGCGCAGTACGGCATCGACGAAACGATGACGATAGACCGCAGCAAGCATAGCCTGTTCGGGGCGAGCAAAGTCGCCGCCGATATACTGACGCAGGAGTATGGACGGTATTTCGGAATGAAAACCGGTACCTTCCGGGGCGGATGCCTGACCGGTCCCGCGCATAGCGGCGCGGAACTGCACGGATTTCTGGCGTACCTGATCAAATGCATCGTCACCGGAAAACCTTACACGATCTTCGGTTACAAGGGGAAACAGGTGCGTGACAACATCCATTCCTACGATCTGGTGAACGCTTTCTGGCATTTCTACCAGAACCCGAAGCCGGGCGAGGTTTACAACATGGGTGGCTCACGTCATTGCAATGTCTCCATGCTGGAAGCAATCACCATGGTCGAAGAGATGACTGGCAACAAACTGTCCTACACGCTTTCCGACGATAACCGTGCCGGAGACCATATCTGGTATGTGTCCGATGTTCGCAAGTTCCAGAGTGACTTTCCCGATTGGGCGTACACCTACGACCTGAAGAAAACACTCGCCGAGATGGTCGCCGCCACCCAGGAGCGGCACGCCGGAAATTAAACGCGGATGATAGGGCGGTGGCAATAGCAGATATATATTCGCCGCTCGCATTCACGGCCCATTAAGGATTACGTCATCCGCACCGAGTCTCTCGCCAGTATCCCCCGAAGGAAACCCTAATGACTTCCGTTTTATACAGTGAAATCTTTGAACAACCCGCCGCCATCGCCCGCGTCCTGACCGAAAGCCTTCCGGAGGTGCGTACGCTGGTGAGCGCGATTAAAAGTGCCGACATTCGTTACGTCGCACTCGCGGCTCGCGGCACTTCAGATAACGCGGCGATTTACGCCAAATATCTGTTGCAGATATTATGTGGCATCCCGGTCATGCTCACCGCCCCGAGTGTACACACACTGTACGGGGGCACGGTCAACTACAAAAACGCCCTGGTCATCGGCGTTTCGCAGTCAGGCGCGGGCGAGGATATCTGTGAAGTCGTCAGCGCGGCGCGAAAAGCCGGGGCATTGACGGCGGCGATTACCAACACCGAAGGGTCGAAACTGGCGCAAACCGCCGAGCATCTGCTCCCCTGCCGCGCCGGTCAGGAATACGCGGTCGCGGCGACAAAAACGTACACGACGACACTGGCGATTTTCGCGCTGATCGCCGCCGAGTGGAGTGAGAACGCGGATTTCACGAGCGGGTTGAAGCATATTCCGGAAGTCGCGGAATCCGCACTTTCCGTCGCGGAGCCGACCATCCCCGCGCTTGCCAAAACCCTGTTTCATGCCGAGAAAATGTTGACCGTGGCACGGGGACCGCATTTCGCCACCGCCATTGAAGCGAGCTTGAAGATCGCGGAAACATCCGGCACGACGACGCAAGCCTTTTCTTCGGCGGACTTGCTTCATGGACCCATCGCATCGGTCGCAGGTCGGACACCCTGCCTGCTGTTTGCCCCGGCGGGCAAATCGGCGGAAGGCATGACCGAACTGGCGACCAAGCTTGCGGAGCGGAACGCACGGGTGATCCATCTCTCGCCAGAGATCGGGGCGGATATACCGCTGGTCTCTCCCAGCGATGAACTACTGTCGCCCATCGTGGATATTTTGCCCGCGCAACTTCTCGCCTACTATCTGACCCTGGCGCGGGGACTGGACCCGGACAATCCGCGTGGCTTGTCGAAAGTGACGATAACGCGGTAGTCACGTCCGCGATGTTCCATCCGCCGGTAGATGGAACATCCCCGTAACGGCACGATACAATACGGCAGGCTTTTTATGATCGCATTACTTCGCGGCGTTGTCGCTAAATCCGCTGCTGGTTACGTTATTCTGGATGTGAGCGGGGTCGGATACAAGGTTTTTGTTCCGGTCTCGGTGGTAGAATCGCTCCCGGAAGACGGTTCCCCGGTAACGCTGTTTATCCAGATGATCGTGCGCGAGGACGATATGTCGCTCTACGGGTTCAGCGACGAAACCGATCAGCGGGTTTTTGAGTTGCTTTTGAGCGTGACCGGCGTGGGGCCGAAAGCCGGTCTCGCCTGCTTGTCCTCCATGACTGCACAACAGATCGCCCAGGCGGTCGCGACGGACGATATACGTTCCATCACCCGCATTCCGGGGATCGGTCCGAAAACGGCGCAACGCATGGTGTTGGAACTGAAGGAGAAGATGGCGGCACTCGGGTTTGAACGCGTCGTGGATAAGCTGGTAGAGTCCGCCCGGGTGAAGGCGAAGCGCGACGATAAAGCCGAGCTTCTCGACGATGTGACCTCCGCCCTGATGAATCTGGGCTACAACAAAGCGGAGGCGACACGGGCGACGGATGCCGCTCTCGCCGAGAAGAGTGCCGACGCGGGAGCCGGTGCGCCCCTCCCAAAATTCGCCGACCTGCTCCGTGCCGCGCTCAATCGCTTGACCAAGTGACGCATCGTATGTGATATAATCCCGGCAAATATGCGTTTGTGCGAATACGCGCAGAACTTGGACAGCGAATATGCCGATACAATCTTCTCCCTTACGCCATGACACCTCGGGCGGTGGCAGTAACAATGGTGGCGGTAACAACGGGCGGCTCGTCGGCGGCGGCTTCGATAGCAACGCCGACGCGGACGAGGGGTCGCTACGCCCGAAACGTCTTGTCGAGTACATCGGTCAATCAAAGATCAAGGAAAACCTGGGTATCGCGCTTGCCGCCGCCAAACTTCGTGAAGAACCGTTGGACCATATTCTGTTGCACGGTCCCCCGGGACTGGGAAAAACCTCGCTCGCCAACGTGATCGCCAACGAAATGGGCGCGGGCTTCCGTTCTACGTCGGGACCGGCGATTGAACGTCCCGGCGATCTGGTAGCCATTTTAACCAACCTCGAAGCAAACGCCGTTCTTTTTATTGACGAGATCCACCGTTTGAACCGCCTCGCCGAGGAGTTTCTCTACCCGGCGATGGAGGACCGCGAGATGGACATGGTCATCGGGCAGGGTCCGTCGGCACGCACGGTAAAGGTTCCCCTGCAACCGTTCACGCTGATCGGCGCGACGACGCGCCCCGGTCTGCTCACAAACCCGCTCCGCGACCGCTTCGGCATCGTGCAGTCGTTCGAGTTTTACACGGCAGACGACCTGACCCGGATTATTACGCGGTCCGCCGATATTTTGAAAGTAGAAATCGAGCCGAGCGGGGCGAACGAGATCGCGCTACGGTCGCGCGGAACGCCGCGTATCGCGAACCGCCTTCTCAAGCGGGTTCGCGACTACGCCCAGGTTCGCGCCGACGGCATCATCACCCGCGAAGTCGCCGACGCCTCGCTCCTGATGCAGGGGGTGGACAACTCCGGGTTGGATGACTTCGACCGCCGTCTTCTGCGAACGATCATCGAAACGTTCGACGGCGGACCGGTCGGCATGGAGACCCTCGCGGCGACACTTCGCGAAGAACGCGATACACTGGAAGATGTTCACGAGCCGTATTTGATGGCGATGGGCTTTCTGAACCGCACCCCGCGAGGGCGAGTCGCGTTGCGCGGTGCCTATGAACATCTGGGCATCCCCTACACAGTGGGGAAAGCAAGCGACATCGGCGGCGGAACCCCGAGCATGTTCTGATCCACGAAACCCGACACAAGGCACGGTGTCCAATCAATAGGGATAGATCGAGCAACGGCGGCTTCCGGTAATTGGGAACGTTTTGCAGGATTCGTGCGTCGAAACGTTGAAACGGACCTTGTGTATCTGGCGTGTGATGTATGTACCTCGCCGTCTTATAATCTACTTCTCCTTATCTTGACATCGGCTAACGGACAGTCCGACCAATATTTGCCAGTGTTTTCGGGCTGTATAGCAAAGCAGGCATCACTGTCCCCGGTCGGAGGTGATGCCGCGATAGCGAGTGAAAGTAACTTATGACCTGCAAAGAATGTAATCAGCGTAATCCGATCGGTAACAAGTTTTGCCGGGAATGCGGCGCGAAAATCGTCATCCCGGAAGGCAGTCTTGCCGCCGAGGAAGCGGTTCGTGCCGAGTCCGAGCGCAGGGCGGAACGAGGGGCTGTCCTTCTTTCCGACGCGCATCTTCTTGCCGAGCAGGGAAAATTCGTCGCCGCGATCCCCGTCGCCGAGGAAGCCGTTGCGACATTACCGTTCAGTGCTTCCGCTCTGACCTTGCTGGTGACACTGTACGAACACACAGACCAGCGGGAAAAAGCAGTCGCGGCTCAGGAACGCGTTGTGGAACTGCTCCCGAATGTAGCAGGCGAAGTGACGCGATTAGAGCGACTCAAGCGCGGCGAACGTACCAGCGCACCGCCGAACGCCATCGTTTCCGCAAATTGGGTGCCTACCCTGCGCGGCGCGACCCCGTCTACCGTCCCTTTGCCGTTGCCACAATGGTTTCCCATCGCGGCAGGGATTGTCGGCGGCGGATTCGCGTTATTTCTCGGTTTTCTTGCCATGACGCCGGGAAAGCCGAAAGCAAATAGTCTTACGGATCAACCCGCGCCGGTCGCCGTTATTTCCCCCGCGCCGCAAACATCTCCGCTCCCCATAAATCCCGGTGCCATGCCGCCACCCAATCTGGACCCCAATCGCGGTGGCGACCCCTTTGTATCCCTCGATGCGACCCGACGAGGACTCCAGCAACAGAACGCGCCCGCGACGGGCACGCCTGCACCTACTAATATCACTGCCGGACCGACGCTACCGTTGCCGAAACCGTTGCCCGGCGCGAGAAACACGCCGGCGAAACCGGGTCCGGTCGTGATTCCCGCCGACATTATAAAAATAACCAAAGGGAGCGGCAATGAAGAGGCACAACTCCCGCCGATAGATGCCGCCCCTCCCGCAAGTGACGCCGGAAATAGCGGTTTTGGAAATGGCGAGCGGGTTGCGGCGGTGCCTCCAACCTCCGAGGGCAGACCGGCGAAACCGTCGGGTGGCTACATGAAGATCACGGTGAACCCGCGTTCGGCAACGTCGCCGATTCCCGTCGCCCCGCCACAAACCGCTAACTCTCCGGACATGGAAAGCGATCCGATGCAACGGGCACGCGTTCTGCAAGGGTTGGGACGCTACAAGGACGCCGTGGATTCGTATCAGGAAGCAATCGCGGCGGGTGCGCCCGTTGGGGACGCACAACAAGGGATCGGGCTGTGTTATCAGCGTGCGAACGACATACCGAGCGCGAAAGTCGCTTATATTCAAGCCATTGCCGCCTATAAAGCGCAGATCGCGGCGGGGCGAAACCCCTCTGCGGCACAGCGCGGCTTGAATACCTGCGAAGCGGCACTGGGAGTTCTCAATGGAGGCTAAGCCGTCCTTGTATGCCCCGCGATGGGCGACTGTTGCTGGTGCGGGAATCGGTGTGATATTACTCGCGTCACCCGGCTTCGCCACCCCCCCGAAACCATTGATCGTTTTGTTTACTCCCGGCATTCCCGCAGGCGGACGCATCGCAAAGGACAATCCTGACGAAAATATTCTTCGGGCGAAGAAAGCCGTCACCGCGGTGCGGGACCGTTTCAACGAGACCGGGTTCGTAGACGCCGTGGTTTACGCACCGGATAGTGCCTTGTTTGTTCGTGCGTCGCAGGAAGCGAGACTCAAAATAGGCGACCCGGCCTCGCCGACAGCAACGGAATGTTATGCCCTCGCGAAGGCGGCGGGCGCGGGTTACTCGGCATTCGTCGTATCCGGTCTGCCAAGTCAGGATTCTGCCGGTGGCGTAGATATCGAGTTGCAGACACAGCAAGTGGAAGGACGCAAAACATGGCGAGCGCGGCGGGCGGCGGGCGGTTCGGGCGGCAATTCGGGTCAATCGGACAATGCTCTCGTGAGCGCGGCGAACACGCTGGTAGAGGATTTCCTGCGCGGTCCCTTGCATGATTTGGCACAGGCGGCAGCGCCCAGCCTGCCACCGCCACAACCCATTCCTACGGTGCGGTCTACCCCCTCCGCCGAACCGTCCGCTACCCCTGGTTCCGAGCCGAATCTTGCGGTCCCCGTTCCCCTGACCGCTCCGGCACCGGCAGTCGCTCCAGTAACACCGCGCACCCCCCTTCCGTCCTCAGGAGCGGACACCGATAATGCGGCAGAGGCGGAACGCCATCAGGGCGATGAGCAGATACGTGCCGGGGATGTTTCGGGGGCGATCCTGTCGTACCGGAAGGCGGTGAATTTGTCTCCCGTGAATCCAACGTACCGGACAGTTCTTGCCAGTGCCTACCTGCAAGCCGGACGCAAGGGCGATGCGCTTTCCGAGGCGAAACGTGCACTGGATGTGATTCCGGTCGAGGATCAGAAAGGACGCCTCGCCGCCACCCGCCTTCTCGCGGATATTCTGGTTCAGAACGGTGATGTGACTGCCGCTCGAACCACCTACGAGAACATCTTGCGCGCGAAACCGACGGCGACATGGGCGAAGGTGGGTTTGGCGGAAACACTGTTGACCGACGGAAAGGTGGATGAAGCCACCGCGCTGTACAGGTCGGCGCGGGCAGACGCGCCTGCGGATAAAGAAGTGTTGCTGGGTTATGCAAGACTACTTGCCATAAAAGGTGATTATGAGGAAGCACTCAAGCAGTTGACGGCGGCAACAGGTAGTGGCGACGTGGAGGCACGCTATCGTACCGCCCTGCAACTGTTCGACGAGGGGATTACCAAAATCGCTGATCGCGTCGAGCAGAATCGTATCGCCTGGGGGAAAAAACAGATCGCTCAGCCGGTTTTCTATAAATCCACGGCATCGCAGACGGCAAAGGTGAGCGGGTTGGTTTCCTTGTTGAAGGCGGTCCCGCCTCCGGCGAATTCAGACGACAGCGCGAAACGCAAGCATCAGAAGCGGATTTTTGCGGCGAGTTTACTCCTACAAGGCGTCGCGTCGCTCCTGACGCAAGTGGAGACGGGCGACGCGAACGCCGGAGGAGAAGCGACTGTTTTCCTGATGGAGTTCGGGCGTGAGATGCGGGAAATCAACACCGCTTCCAAAGCCGTTTCCAACTGAATGTAAAATTGCACACAGATTCAGGAAACTTTTTGTGCCTGTGAAGCGTCTTTAGTTTGACAGTTTGGATAAAACGGTATATTTACCGCGACAGTAGAGCCGAATATAACTGAATATAGAAATCACAATCGAATACCGCTACAACTGAATATAGACAACTTAATGGCAAATAGAAGCGCACAATCGAATAACGAAAACTACATAGCGAGCGACAAATTCATAACGAAAACTACATAGCGGGTGACAACTGAATACTAAAATTTAACTTGAGTCCAAACCTTATCGAGGGGGAGCCATCCGGCTCCCCCTCTTAACATTTAAATGCCATCCTCCCACTCCCCGATGAGACGTAACTTCCCCGCGTCGCAGATCGGACACGGTTCGTCTTCCGCGCTAATGCTCAGCGTGCCGCGACACTCCATACAGATCCCGGTTTCATATCCGGTCAAACCCAGACGCTGCGCCTCCGCATAGGCGACGACCGCATGGGCGGCGGGCGGTTGTAGCCGCAACAGTATCCAGGGCTGTACACGCCGACAGGAAGGACACCAGAGGCGATTGAATAACCCCTGTACGTTTCCATAGCCAGGGTATGGCGAAGGCGCGGACTCTTTGGAATCCGCGCCCCATGTTTCGGCAAACGTCAGCAGGGCTTCCCCCATCTCGCAAGCGTCACAGGCGTACAAACGGGAAAAAGCCAAGCCGTTTCTCCTACAGCCGCCGTTGCAACGTCACCGAAATATCACGCGGCTGATTGGGGTTGGTCACGGTAAGATCCTGACTGGCGTCAACGAAGCCGTCGAAGAAGATACGGACCGAATAGTTGCCAACCGGCACGTAGAAGGAATACTCCCCCTGCGCATTGGCGATGGTCTGTTCGATTTGCGATCCATCCCGGAGCAGGATCACGGTCGCTCCCCCGGCGCGGTCACCGGCACCCGAATTTTCAAGCCGGACGGTACCGGTGATGGTTGGCGGGAGACCAGGTGGGTTCGGGTTGGTGTCCTCGACGAGCCTCAGATCGGCAATATTGTTGCTACCGTTTCCAACAGTCACGGTCACCGTGCCAGCGGAAGTGCCCAGTACGCCTGTGACTTCGACCGCTTCGGCGGGAACGTTAGGAATGAAGAAATTGCCTTGCGTATCCGCAGTCGTGCGCAAGCCCGATGGCGCGACAATCACAGTCGCCCCTGCCGCCGGTGTCCCGTCCGGCAGGAGAACGCGCCCGCTTATCTGCGCGATATTGACCACGAGTTCGATATTCGAGTTCCCTCCCCGTGCGATGGGGGGGGTGAATGCGATTGTCTGCGTGTCGGTGAAGGTTTCCCGTTGCTCGGTATCGCCGACCTGCCGACTGTTCAGAAAAGTGACTGTCGCCGTCGTCGTTCCGACAGGAACGTTTTCCAACCGGAACGACCCCACCAGGTTGGTGGTAGACGCCGCATCGCGCGTGATCGTGGTTCCGGAGACTGCTCCCATCACTACGGTCGCTCCCTCGACTTCTTCGTCACCATTCGCGGAGTCCAGCACGAAACCGGTGACAACCGTGTCCGGTGTATTGCCACCACCCCCTCCGCCGCCCCCGCCGCCGCATCCGGCAAGTGTCGCCAAAAGCGTTGCCGCGCAAACCCCGAAAAAAGCCCTTCGCCCGTTTCTCCAAGCCGTCATACTATTTCCTCGCATTAATTTAGCACCACCACCGGGCGCAGTATTGTCACCGGCACTCCATCACCGTCGGTCGGTTTCGCCGTGATCCGCAACGTGTAGGAACCACCGGGTAATGCGGAGCCATCCTGCGAACGTCCGTTCCAGAGCACGGATTGTCGTCCCTGTAACACCGAACGCCCACCGTTACCGAGACGGCTGAGCAGTTTGCCGTTCTGTGACATCAGTTCCACAGTAACCTCCGCGTTCGCCGTCACGTTGTACGATATGCCGAAGCTACGCGTACCGCCCTGCGCCCGCCCTCCCAAGCGACTGACCTGCACATTGGTAAGCATCAGTGGCGTTGTTCGTGTCGGCTCGGCAGAGATCGCGAACCGCCGCGAGCGTTTTGTATTCGTCGCCGTCCACGTATAGGAAGAGCGATTACGGAGCGTTACTTTTTCACCGGTTTCGCTGTCGGTCAACACGAGATTGGTCCCACGCGGCACCGTACCGAGATTTTCCCACTGCAGACGCACGGGTCCGGGCGTCACCGCGAGCGAAGTGAACTGCCAGGCGTTGTTACGTTTCCCGGCATCGCGGAAATCGGAAACATAACGCCCCCCCGTACTTTTCGTCACGCCGCGTGTCGGCGCGTCGAAGAGCAACCCGACGCTCTGCACAACGACAGGCGGCTCCTCCCGATCCAGTCGGTTATCGTAGCCGTCGGTCGCGCCTCGCGCCACACCGAATGTCGAAGCGGCTTCGCGCCCGAAGAAGCCGTACTTTTCATCGGCGTCCTGCCGGGTGCGGATCGTCACCGCCCAATCCGGACGGGTCGGCTTCGTCGCCACGGAGCGGGTGCGAAGGGGCACTTTGCGGGTTGTCGCGTCCGGCGCGGGAAGGATCAGAGTCAACGTTCCCGGTATCAGGACCCGCAGGAACACCCCTTCCCATTCCGGCGCGTTGATGGTTTCCGTTTCGACGAATTGCCCCGTGGCACGGTCGAATCGGTAGGGCTTGGCGGCGACCAGGTTTTGCGCGACCGCTTCCTCCCAAGTGATGGAATCGTTGTTCTGATTCTGCACCAAAATATCGTTCACATCCGTCGTTTCGCCCGTGAACGGCGAACCGATCATATTCCACCCGTAGCGTGCGGGAACGGCGAAGTCAACATCGGTCACCGGAAGGGTACCGGTCAGTTGCAGATTCACTTCGGCACGCGAACGATCTAATGGTGCCGCCTTGAACCAGTAGGCGCGTCCCGGCGCGATAGACCCGATGCTCGCCCCCGGATCCTGTACCACCGTCCCATAACTGCTTGTCACGGAGTCCCAATACGACAACAGGAAGTCATTCGTGCTAAGCCCGAGAGTGTCCGGGATGCTTGTCGTCACCGGTGATAACGGAAAGGAAACCAGATAGGGTACTTGCGCGGAGGCGAAGGCACGCGAAATCATGGTCAGATCGCCGCCGTTTTGGTCCGGGCGCAAAACCACAAATGCCTGTCCATCGCCGGTGTTTCGCCGATAGGTCTTCGTCGCCCCGGTCGTATCCGTATAGGTGATTTCGGTTTTCACCAGATCATTACTGGCGGTCCCGAGATTGACCCCGAACGCCGCGCCTTCGGTCCGTGCGGTTTGCGTGCGGTTCCCCGTACTCGCTCTCTGGATGACGGTCACGTCGCGCCCGCTCGTATTCGCACCGAGTAGAACGGCTTGAAGATCACCGGTCAGTCCGCCCGGGAGGTACGTCCGCACCGACTCCGCGCCGACGTTGAAGTCCACCGTGATGCGTCCCTCACGCGACTGGAAAGATTGCGTGGTGATCGAACCTTCACCTCCCTCTAACTCGACCTGCTCGGACGCGATTCCGAGGCGGATCGTCGCGCCGGAAGCGTCATGATACGTCGCGTAAACACGCCCGGGAAGCAGATCCTCATCGCCATCCGCTTTGGTACGGAAATATACCACCTGAAACAATGCCGACTGTCCCCCATCCTCGGTAAACGGACCAGGAATAACAGTCGTGTGTAGCTTGCGCCCCACCGAAACGGACGTATCGAGGACGTACTGGCGACGATACCAATCCTCGAACGGTAACCCTTCCACACCATCCGACAGAAACGGGGCGGCGATGTTCTTCAGTGCCGGCACATTCCCGGCAAGCGAGGGTGACGCCCCCGGTTCAAATTGGGCATAATACGCTTCGTTGAATTGTCGGAAGAAGTTCGGGTTTTCGATATAAGCCTTGAGCCACGCGGCACCACTCATACTTAAACGGGTAAGCATCATCTTGCCGCCGGTGAAGACACCTTCCAGTTGTACATTCGCCTGCGAACGGGGGAAAAACGTCGGGTTCCCGAGTCCTGGCTGGTTCGCCAGATCATACCAGGGTAGGTAAGAGAAAATACTCCGCGCCGTTTCGTTATCGAAAAAGGTGTCGGAGCGGGTGATCACGGAAGCGGCGGCGCGGGCGAAGCCCTGCTCCCACGCGTCATATTGAAACACCGCCGGACCGTGAAATGCGTGTACCAGGTTCAATATCAGTGCTTGCTCGGAAGTAATGCTGCTATCGAAAGTGGGTAGCAGGATACGGTTGTTCGCGACGTCATAGCCGCCGAACGCAAACAGACGCTGGACTTGTGGGATCGAGCTACTATCGAACGTGCCGACATCTACGATCTCGACTTCACCCGAAACGGCAGGTTTTCCGTAGATCGCTTCGATGCGCGGATAATAGATGGCGATTTGTGCCTCTAATTCCCGCTGTCTCTGCTGAGAAAAGCCTGTGTAGCGGAAAGTTAATGCCCCCCCGCCGACAGCACGGGTCCTCCAGGCGCGGGTGACGGGCACGCCGTTTTTCTCTATCTGGATGATCGTGGAGACCGGGATGACTACCTGCCTACCCTTCATCGGACCGGCTTTTTCCAAGCTCTGCGCGGAGCGCGATAATGCCTGCCCCTGCGCTTTCCACGTCGCCTTGAGTTTTTTCGTCACTGCGTCCCGCGTGGCGGAGTCAGTAGCATTACTCGGTACGGCGACCCGGACCACGGATTGCGAACCGGAGGAAACGGTGGCGAACTTCTCGTTCACGATGTTGACCGGGCGGGGCGATAATGTTTGTGCGTGGACGGGCACGGTTATGGCACAAACAAGCCCCGGTAAAAAGACGGACGCGCTTAAGGTGCGTCGAGAGAAAGCAAAGCGAAAGACAGACATAGGCGTAAGAAAGTGCGACGGGTACGATCCTCTGTGTATGACCCTCGCTCTTCCTTAGACGACGCCTTTCTCAGATTACTTCAACTTTCTTTGCGCACATTTCCGTATATAAAGAACACACGGCCTCGGGTGATAATCCTTTTGGCTACAAGAGATAACTATTGCCAGCACGGTATCGGATGAGTCAAGCGTCAGGACATGGAATGATCAAAAACCGCAAAAATATAGCCCGACAGATCGCAGCGTTGCTCCACTACTTGCTTGGCTCGCTCATGATCCTGGTAGCAAAATGCCTTAAAACGTTCGCAGTCGCACTGGAGCGTTGGGGTTTGTAGGACCTCACTCCCCAGCGAGTGCGGCTTTGAGTTTTGCCAGCGAGTCGTTTTGAATCGTTTCGTGGAGCGAGTCGCCGTGCGAATCCATCGTCACGATGCAGGGGAAATCCTCGACGCGTAGCACCCAGATCGCCTCCGGCGAACCGAATTCTTTCAGGTAAACGTCGTCCACGCCCTTGATGCAGTGTGCGTATACCTGCGCCGCACCGCCGACCGCATGGAGGTACACCGCGCCCTGTTCGCGACACGCTTGCAAGGTTTGTAGCCCCATTCCCCCCTTGCCGATCACCCCGCGCACGCCGAAACGGGCGATAATATCCGCCTGATACGGTTCTTCCCGGATCGAGGTGGTCGGTCCGGCGGCGGTGACGGTGTAGGTCGTCTCGCCGCCCACGCTTTTTTCGACCACGACCGGTCCACAGTGGTAGATGATTCCTCCGGAAAGGTCGACGCCCTCGGGGAGCGTTCCGCCCGAGTGGAGATATTTGTGTACCGCGTCGCGCCCGGTGAATAGCGTCCCGGAGATCAATATTTCGTCTCCCGCATGGAGGGAGCGGACGGTCTCTTCCGAGACAGGGGTTTGCAGTCGTACTTGTGCCATAGTTCAGTTCCGCACCATTATACACAAAGTTGCGGAATCTGACTGCCTGAATCGCGTTCGATGAAACGGACCACTTCTACTGGACGTTGAGAATCTGGAACGTGGTTTTACCGCCAGGAGTCGCGACCTCGATCTTGTCGCCGATCTTGCTACCCATCAACGCGACGCCAACCGGAGAAGATACCGAGATATGATCCGAGGAGGTCGCATTGCCGGAACTGCCCATCAAGGTAAATACCAGCTCTTCGTCGTAATCGAGGTCGCGCACGGTGACCACGGAGCCGAGACCGACTACACCCGAGCCGGATACGGCTTCCTCGATCACGGTAGCGCGGTCCAGAAGGTTTTCGATGTCCTTCATGCGTCCGCTGATGAACCCCTGCTGACGCTTGGAGTCTTGATAATCGAAATTCTCCGAAAGATCGCCGAGATCGCGGGCTTCGCGGATACGTTCCGCGAGTGCTGGCATCTCCACACTTCGCAACTGGGTCAGTTCTTCTTCGAGTTTACGCCGCTCTGAGGCGGTCATTTGAAATTCGCTGGTCATTCTTCTTACACACAGTGTACCGGTTTCAGAATAAAGGGAAACGCCCCGCATGGTACCTGCGGGGCGTGAATACTTATCCATCGTTGGATAACAAAAATTATACCGACCCGGAGCGTCGCTTGCAATAGTTTCTTTACGTCCTGAACTGCGAGCGGTCCGCATGATACAATGCGGACCGTTACACTCTAACAAAGGAACGTTTTCACACGGTTCATGGCTCCCCGCTCTCCTAATTCCCCCCGTCGTATCGCCAATCCGCTCCGCTTCGTGTTGTGGCTTCTCGTACTGGTCGGCGTTGTCGCCGGAGTGCGTTCCGCATCACACCGCTGGAATCGCGAGATGGACAACCGAAGGGTCGAGATCGCACTGGACTTCGCCGAATTACGCTCGCTCGCGGCATCGGAGGGGGTCCCCATCGCGGAACTCTTGAAACAGTTCAAAGCGGCGGGCGCGAACTCAGTCGCCATTCAGGAAGATACAATGGGCGGTTTGGAAGAAGCCCGCCAGATCATTGTTATCTCTGCTCTTTCCGATACCCAGGAAACACTGTTCATTGATACGAAGTTTGGTCTGCCCGCCGGTTCCGAAACACCCGGCGGATTTTCCGGACGCATCATAAACGCGTTACGGGAAAAGACACGATTTACCGTCGGTGACGTGACTACCGGCGGGACGTTTCGTGTCAATCAGCCGTGGTCGGTGATACGCGGCGTAGGCGTTGGGTTGGACCCGGACACGGTAGCATTGGTACAAGCCGCCGATCTCGGTATCGTCGGGCGGGTGAATAACTGGAATGGTGTTACTCCGAATGGGCTTTCCTGGGCACTCGGCGAACTGAAACAACAAGGGGTGTCCACCGTACTATTTTCCGGCGATGAGGTACTGGGATTCAAGGGCTATGTAGTCGCGCCGAAGAGCCCCCCAGAACCGGTGGCGGGGGGGCTTGCGACGACGGACGAAACAATCCGATCCCTCGGCTTGTTTTATGGAGCCATCGAGTTTGGCAAACAAAAAGGAGATGGGCAACTGGCGAAAGCGGTGCCGGATTGCGTCGTCCGGGTGCATACGATCCCCGGCTCGGAAATGCTGTCCGCGACTGTGCCGGACGCCGTACAGCGGTTCTCGCTTGCTGCCCGCGAACGCAATATACGCCTCCTATTTGTACGCCTCTCTTTAGACGAGCCGAACGCGGTAGCGTTCAACACGGATTATGTCGCGAAAATCGTCCGTGCTCTGGATCGGGGCAACTTACAAACCGGCATCGCGCACGGATACGGTGCGCTAAGTGTCGGAACGATTCCGCGCCTTCTGATCGGTATCGCCATCGGTGCCGGATTTTTGCTTTTAGCCGACGCTGTTACCGGGTTCCTGTCGGGCGGAATCGGATGGCTGCTCGGTGCCGGTTGCTGGGTCATCGGAATCGGGCTTGTCGCGCTGGCGGCTTCGCCTATCGTCATCGGTGTCAAACTTGCCGCGCTCGCCGCCGCCCTGATTTTCCCGTCGCTCGGGCTTCTCGCGAATGACCTGCTGGACAAAGACACACCGGTCGGTCCCATCGGGCGGTTCCTGTATGCGTCGTGCGTGACACTGTTCGGGGTTGCCTGCGTGGTAGGATTGCTCGCGGATCGGTCGTTTCTGGTCAAAGCCGACGCGTTCGTCGGTATAAAAGCGACGCTTGCCGTGCCGGTCTTACTCGTCGCTCTGGTTTACGCGCTGGACTTGCGGGCGCGTCCCGACCGCACCTTCCTGCAAGCGGTCCGCGAAACGGTGCAACGGTTCGTGAGTATTTCCCGGCAACCGTTACTTCTCTGGCAGATAGTCGCGGCATCGGTCGCACTGGGATTGGTTTTCGTTATCCTGTCGCGGAGCGGCAATGAAAGCGCGGTCGGGGTCTCCGAACTGGAGTTGAAAGTTCGCGCTATTCTGGACCGTGTGTTTCTCGCTCGCCCCCGTTTCAAAGATGTATTCGGAAACGCCGCGATGGTGCTTTCGCTCTTTGTCTTCACGCGCACCCGGCAACGCATCTGGGCACTCCCGCTGTTTATTCTGGGCGTATTCGGGCAGGTCTCGCTCCTGAATACGTTCTGTCATTTGCACACACCGCTCGCGGTCAGTCTGTGGCGGGCATTTCTCGGGATTGCACTGGGGTTAGCCATCGGCACGATAGCGTTTGCCGTATTGAATCGGTTCGTACTCCGGCATCTGACACCGAGCGCGACGGGAACCGCCCCGTGAAGGTCGCCGCGCTCGGGTATTACGGGTTCGACAATCTCGGTGACGAAGCGGTACTCGCCGGAATCCGGACCGCTCTGAAAACGGAGTCGAAGTTTGATGGTGCGTCGTTTCTCGTCCTATCGAATGCCCCCGAAGGAACGACCCGACTGCATCCCGGTACCGTGGCGGCAAACCGCTGGAAATGGCGTGAGGTGTCAAACGCGTTATGCGATACAGATCTATTTATTCTCGGTGGCGGTTCGCTCTTGCAGGATGCGACTTCGGTCAAGTCGGTGATCTGGTACGCCCTGATGGCACGGCTCGCACGGGCAAAATCGAGGCGGATTTTATGGTGGGGGCAGGGCATCGGACCGCTCCGCTCGAATATTTCCCGGTGGCTGGTGCGTCATATCGCGGATCAGGCGGACGCGATCACGGTACGTGATGAAAAATCCGCCGAACTGTTGAAGGTAATCGGCGCGCAAGGGTCTATTGAGATAGTCGCGGACCCGGCGTTCGCCCTCTCACCGGAATCACCGGTCGCTCCTGATAATTTTTCAGTTGATTCCGTCGTTTTCGCGTTGCGTTCATGGCGCGGGGTCAATGATTCGTTGATGGATTCGTTAAAGAAGTATCAGGCGACTCTGGGGAAGAACTGGTGTCTATCGATGCATCAACCGGAAGACGCCGACTATATGCACGAAATATTCGGACCGTCGCACATCCAGGATTGGCGCGGGACCGGTATCGAAGCCGCTCTGGGACACGTTGCTGTCTCGCGCCTTGTTGTCGCCATGCGGCTGCATGCGCTGATATTTGCCGCCCGATGTGGTGTGCCTTTTGTCGCACTTTCCTACGATCCAAAAGTAGATGCGCTGGCGCAGGCTTCGGGGCAGGAAGACGCCGTGCTGAACGTGAATGATACATCATTGACGCGGGAACGGCTCTTGGACACCATCGCCCGTATCCGTGATACAGATACCCAGAGGCGTGTCACCTTAAACGAATTCGCGACGGTTCAGGGTGAGCGGGCGAGGCGACCGGCGGCGATTGCGGCGGATTTGTTATCTTAGGTTTCGAGGTTTGGACTTTACACACGATGCGAATGGATAGCGCGAAAACTTCCCGAGCCACAACCGCGTGGCTACTTTCTCTCGGACTGTGTGGTGTCACTGTGCTGGCACTGCCCGCACTCGCCGACGATACCCCTCCGTCCCCGATACCGTCCCCCGCCCCTTCGCCAACTCCTACCCCCTCGCCCATGCCATCCCCGGTCCCGGTTCCGTCCCCTGCCCCCGTTCCTTCGCAGGAACCTGCTCCCTCTCCCTCCCCTTCGCCCACGCCACCGTCGCCCACTGCGCAAGAGGACGCAACGACGACCGAACCGCTCGATGAAGAGGCAAAAAAAGAGGAGAAGGAGCGAAGGCACAAAGAGGCTGTGGAGCGAAATCGGCAACAAACCCGCGGTAACTCTCTCGGACGCTTCGTTGGTGGCACGCTGGGAAGCCTCCTCGACAACGTTTACATTGCGGGGGGAACGTCGCTGTCGTCGCGCTCCTATAGTGTCTCCGGCTCGCAGTCGGCGCAGTCGTCGTACCGCGAATCGGTGAATTCGCAGGGGTTCGGTACCCAGCAGATCGGACCGTTCCAACAAAATCTGGATCTGACCGTCACCGGGCGGGTTCTGGATGCCTTTACGCTCGACGGACGATTCTCGAACACCAGACAGAATAACTATTTCAATCAGACCTTCGGAATCAACTACCGCGCCAAGGGCACCTCGTTCAACCTCGGCGATGTGTCCGCCGCGCTTCCCGGTAACGAGTTCGTCACTTTCGCACGCACCGTGCGTGGCTTATCGTTCGGGCGTGACTTCGGGAACGGGGTACGCATTCAGGGAGTCGGTTCCTACACCCAAGCCGTCGCCCGCCGCGGGACATTTCAGGGCAACAGCTCGCGCGGTCCTTATCCGCTTCAATCGTCCTCGATTCTGGAAGGCTCGGAGCGCGTTCAACTCAACGGGGTTGATATGGTTCCCGGTCAGGACTACCAGATTGACTATCTGTTCGGACAGATGACCTTTTTAAGCGGTCGCATCATCAATCCGGAAGATACCGTTGTTTACACCTACGAAGCGCAAAACTACAACTCGTCTCCCGGATTACTCACTGGTCTGCGGTTCGACCTCACCCCGAAGGCGTCGCCATATGCGGTCGGGTTTACCTGGCTTCAGCAAAAACAGTTGTCCGGAAATCAAGGAGTAGCGGAGATAACCGAGCGATTTCCGGTCAACAACGATCTGGGATATCAGTATCAACTGGCTTCCGGCATCGAAGCCGGTACTCCGGTAGAAGTTCGCTATTTAGACGACTTGCTGGTTGAAAATATAGACTATCAGTTGGTGCGCGGGTCACGATTCTTCCGCTTGATACGGAAACTTCCTCCCGATACCGCTTTCAACGCGACCGTGTCGCTTTCGATCAGATATCGTCCTGTCCGGCAGTCGTCTATCGCCGGGGACCGTGGGATCATGGGGTTGGACGGGAATTTCCGCGTCAACAACACTACCAACCTTGCCTGGCAGTATGGACGCTCCCAAAACACGGTTCAGGGCGCGAACAGCGGTGACGCCATGTCGCTCAACGCGACGTTCGGCGGCGGCGGGCGAAACGGCATTGGGGTTTGGAATGGGACGCTCGGCTGGCGCAATATCGGCGATACCTATGCCGGCATTGATTCTACTTCGGCGGCGTTCCTGCGGGCAGAAAAAGGGCTACGCGGCACACTGTCGTTCCGACCGACATCGTTCCTGTCACTGACAACCTCGATGAATCAGTCGCAGATCGGCAGTCAGTTCGCGACAACGAATGCCACCGAGGGTACACAAAACAATGCACTCAGCTGGAGTAATAATACACAGTGGCAGGGCGGCTTTACCCTATCCTTGCCCAAAATGCCGCGTATCGACTTTGCGCACTCGCAGGTGACGCAAGGGACTCAAGGTGCCACCGGGAGCAAATCAAACTATGGCTCGGATCAACTCAATCTGAACTACCAGATCGGAATGCTCGGTATGAGTGGATCGTTCGGTCGCACCGTGTCACGCGGTCAATCCGTGTTCTCGTCGGGTTTCACCAAC
>JACMIS010000299.1 GCA_014381035.1 Armatimonadota bacterium | reverse complement strand
TGTGCGACGCCGCCGCCTTCGCCCCGACCGCCGTCCGTCCGGCTTTGATGACCAGGATCGGCTTCGACAGCGACACTTCCCGCGCCGCCGACAGGAACGACCGGGCGTCGCCGACAGTTTCCATGTAGATCACGATGCTCTGCGTGTGGGGATCGTCGCCGAGGTAGTCGAGCAAGTCGCCCCAGCCGACATCCAGCATCGAGCCGAGCGACGCGAACGCGGAGAAACCGATTCCTTCCTTGAGCGCGTGGTCCAGAACGGCGGTGAGCAGTGCGCCGCTCTGCGACAGGAACGCCACTTTGCCCGGTTTCGCCATCGCCTGGGCGAATGTCGCGTTCATCCCGGTCAGGGGGCTCATCACGCCGAGGCAGTTCGGACCGACGATGCGCATGCCGCTCTGCCGCGCTTCCGCCAGCACCTGCCGTTCCAACTCGATCCCGCTTTCCCCGGCTTCCTTGAACCCCGCCGAAATAATGATCGCGCCGCGCACTCCGGCTTCGCGGCACTCGCGGATGATCCCCGGCACACTCGGCGCGGGCGTACAAACCACGGCGAGTTCGACCGGTTCGGGAATCGAAGCGATATTCGGATACGCGCGGACGCCGAGCACGGCGAGGCGTTTCGGGTTCACCGGATAAACGGTGCCCCCGAACGGCGACGCGAGCAGGTTGGACACCAGCGTCCGCCCGACGCTCCCGACGGTCTCAGTCGCGCCGATGACGGCGACCGACTTCGGCGCGAAAAATACATCGAGTGCGGGTTTGCGAATGGCGCGAAGCAGGTCGTGTGCGGGGTCGGTTGTTTGCGGGGCGTCGGTGGGCATAGGGTGAGTTCTCCGAGAAAGTGGGATCGTTTCCAACGGAATAGTACCCGCTCCGCGACAGAAATCGGGTCCGCAAACCGATCCGTTCCATGGGGCAGTAGGATTCCCAACTAAAACTCCGGTTCGAAAACGTTCCGAGAGAGCAAATCGCGCCTGTGTTCTCAGTCCCATGTGGTCAAGCTCGGTTCATCAATGTTATAATGCCGGAGCAACTTGTTCCCGAGCACTGATGCGATTGATACGGAATCGAATGCCAGCGATCTGACGCCGTCATTTCTTTTTGGCGTGGCGAACGAAAATATTCTGATACGGCTTGTGAGTAACGAACTCAACGAAGTGTTTGCACGGTGCGTTATAGCCGCTAACGTCATGTAGGATGGTTGCCGTCCTGACCCTCTCCCATCGCTATGATTAATTTTGCCATCATCTTTGAACACCATCTGGCTACGTTGCCAACAACGACACAGCGTGCCCGGGCGAGACCGCGAACGGGAAAGGGGCGACGGAGCTATGGCGCATAAGTTCCCTTTTCGAACCAATCCTTGGCGTGGTTTTGTCTGCGCCCTGATTCCCCCCGCTCTGATTGTGGGTGCGGGCACGTATGGGACCGCCCAACCCGCAAAAAATACCACGCCGCGGCAGGCAATGGAGCAACAGTTCACCCGGTCCGTCCGTCCGTTCCTGGAAACGTATTGCAACGCCTGTCACGGTAAAGACAAGCCACAGGCGCAGTTGGACCTTTCCGCGTACGCCACGATGAACTCGGTGACCAGAGATTTCGCCCACTGGTCCTTGATTCTGGATAAAGTCGCCGACCGTCAGATGCCCCCCTCAGGTTCCGAGCAACCCACAGACAAACAGCGCAACGCCGTCATCTCTTGGATTCGGGACGTGCGGAAGTATGAGGCGTCGCGCAACGCCGGTGACCCCGGTCCCGTTCTGGCGCGGCGGCTGAGCAACGCGGAGTATGACTACACCATCCGTGACCTCACCGGTGTGGACCTGCGCCCGACCCGTGAGTTCCCCGTGGACCCGGCAAACCAGGAAGGGTTCGACAACTCGGGCGAGTCGCTCACCCTCTCACCGGGGCTGACGAAGAAGTATATACAGGCAGCGAAAGAAACCGCGGATCATCTGGTGCTGACCTCCACTGGACTGGAGTTCGCCTCCCATCCGGTTATGGCGGAGACCGACCGCGACAAATTCGGGGTCCTGCGCATCGTTGATTTTTACAAGCAGCAACCGACGGACTACGCGGACTATTTTTATGCTGCCTGGCGGTACAAACACCGAGCGGCTCTGGGCTATCCCGCTGCTACATTGGACGGGGTCGCGGCAAGACACAAGGTCAGTCCCCGCTATCTGAAACTGGTTTGGGAAACTCTCGACGATCCCGCGATGCAGGTAGGTCCCCTCGCCAAACTCCAGACGATGTGGAACGCTTTGCCACTTCCAAGTGCGACGCAACCGGACGCGGCGCGAGCGGGTTGCGCGGAGATGCGGGATTGGACCGTATCACTGCGCAAGAAGCTGGCATGGAAGTTCGATAATCTCAAAGTGCCGGGCGGGTTCTCGACGGGCGGTCAAGTCTTCGTTTTGTGGAAAGACCGCCAGTACGCCGCCCACCGGCGGAAACTGTATCCCGAGGCTCTGCAAGTCGGCGGTGTGCCCCGGTCACGCGTAATCCCCGAGCGAAAGAGGGGCGACAAGGTCATACCGGAGCACGTCGACACCGACCCCGTCGATCCCGAACTCTTCGTGCCGCAGGATGAGATCGAGCGTGCCTTTTATCTCGCCTCCTTCAACCAGTTCTGTAGCGTCTTCCCTGACGCGTTCTACATCGCGGAGCGCGGGCGCATGTTCATCAACGATCCGGGCGACAAAGGGCGTTTGCTTAGTGCCGGACTGCATAACTCGATGGGCTACTTCCGCGACGACACGCCGCTGAAGGAACTCATCCTGGACCCCAAAGACCGACAAAAACTGGATCATCTTTGGCAAGATTTCGACATGGTCGCGTTCATCCCGGAACGGATGCACAAGGAGTTTTTCGTGTACGAACGCGCGGAATCCCGGACCATCACCGATCCCGAGTTCAATTTCGCCCGCCCCGAGGACAAAGACGCCATTTCGGAGGAGAAGATCAACCGGTTAGCCGGGCTGTATCTGGCGAAGGCGCAGCGCAACGGCGGCGAGCAACCCGCCCTCGACTCGATCACGGAGCATTTCCGGCGCGTTTCCCGAAATATTCGGGGCGCGGAGCGGGCGCGTTTAACCGCGGAACCCGTTCATCTGCGGGCGCTGGTCGACTTCGCCGGGCGAGCCTACCGCCGCCCCCTCGCCGCGACCGAGCGGGAGGGGCTATTGTTGTTCTACCGAACGCTACGGCAAAAGGACGGGTTGAGCCACGAAGAAGCCGTCCGGGA
>JACMIS010000298.1 GCA_014381035.1 Armatimonadota bacterium | reverse complement strand
TTACTAGCCCAAGCACCGTCTCGGACAGAAGCGACGGAAGATGCCCTTTCGCCGCTTCTGGCTATCTTAACTGCCTACCCTCGTAGGAGGTATAAAACATGAGTAACTACAGAATTTATTTGGTCGCGTGCGCGATATGCTCCGTTTGTGTGCCGCTCATCGGATGTGGCAACAATCAGAGCGGCGAGCAAGCGGCGGCGGCGAAGGCGCAGCCCGCGCTCAAGGACAATCCGACGGTTCCCGCCGAGGTGAAAGCGCAAGTGGAAGCCGCGAAGCAGGGAGAGGTCCAGAAGATGGATCAATATGCGAAGGATATGGCCGCGAAATACAAAAATAACCCGCCTGTCGCGAAGTAGCGACGAAAATGCCCCCGACATTGGTTACGATGTCGGGGGCATTTCTGTGGGTCACCGCTGGGCTAATATTCTCTGACGCTGGGTCGGCGTTGCGATGCTCAAGAGTGCATCGTAATTTTTTTTGTCGCTGGCGGCCAACACGCCACGCATCTCTTGCGCGATCCGGCGTTTCATATCACCATCCTTCGTGGCGACGAGCTTCTTGCGTAGAAGGGTCAACTGCGTTTGTGTGCCGGTGTTGATTTTAGCTTCCTTCTGGAAATACTGTTTTACCTGTGCGTCGCTGAATCCGTACTTGCCTTTCATTTCGTCCCCTTGCCGCTTTTGAATGGCCGCCGCCATCCCCGACATAGAGGGGGCGCCTTGCCTCGCCTGTGCCGCCGTGGCAACGGTAAGAAAGGAACTCACAAATAAGCCGGTCGCAATTATACGTGGTGTCATAGATCGTCGTTGCATCATGTTTCCTAAACGTGAGATCATTATTTGATAAGCCTGCGAAGAGGCAGGATCATCAGCACACCGCCTCACCGGAGACGAATGCGCGAAAAATTGGGAGCCCTGTAGCAATTTGAGTCGGCATGATTATGAAAATAGTTTGGTTAAACCCTTGCAAACAAAACGGTTTGCGCTATAATCAACATTAATCGCCCCGACGGATAGTGGCGTTCCTAAGTCAAGTTCAGCGAGGACGCGAACCTACTTTCTTGGTTCACTCTCGCATCCACCCGGCAAAGATCGTCGGAAATTAGATAAAGAGGTAGTAACAATGTTGTCTGGAAGCCCGCGTCTTGACCGACGCATCACAAATCGAGCATTCACGCTCATCGAACTGCTAGTGGTTATCGCCATTATCGCCATCCTCGCCGCGATCCTGTTCCCGGTCTTTGCACAAGCCCGCGAAAAAGCGCGGCAGGCTTCGTGTTTGTCGAATACAAAGCAAATCGGTCTGGGTGTCATGCAGTATGTCCAAGATTACGACGAGAATTATCCGTACCACGCCTGGGAACCAACCGCGACTACGGAGCGACAGAATTGGAACCCGTGGACATGGAAAGAGTCGATCGAACCATACGTCAAGAACGGTTACAAAAGGAACGCCTGGGGTGGTGCAGGTGGTACGACTCCGGTTTTGATGGCGGATTCCGGCCTCTGGATCTGCCCTAGTAGCCCGCAAGGCAAAAATGGCGATGCATGGCGTAGCTATGGCGCCAACGACGCGCTTTTCAGAGCGCCTGTCCGAGGCGATAAGACCCTCGCCCCGATGAACTATGAACCTACTCCTCAAGCCCAACTGAGTGCTCCTGCGAACACTATCATGGTAGGCGAGAACGGTTTTGTTGTCGAGTGGGATACTACAGGCAATAATATCCTCGCCGACTGGTGGTGGCACGGTGGCGGTCCGCAGATGGCAGGAGGATGGCCGCCAGTCTTTACTGGTAACAAATCCGGCACATGGATATTTTCCGGAGACGATAAGACGAGCCCTCCAGGACCGAATGCTTGGTTGAATCATGCGATGCCAAACTACCGTCACAGCGGTATGGGGAATATGATTTTCGCGGATGGTCATGCCAAAGCCATGGCGAAAGGACAGATCAACTGGTGCCGGAACATTTACTTCAAAGGGTTGCGAAACAACTGGAACAACGAGGAGATGTCCTGGCTCTTCGAGACTAGTTGGGGCGCACCGTGTAGCCAGTGGCGGGGAGACCACTTCTAATGGTTAACCGGTTTCACTCTTTCTTCATCGCCATCAGTGTTGCGGCATCCGTCTGCTTTCTGACAACAGGATGTAGAAATGACGAAAGTGTGGCTGATGCGAGCGCCCCTCCTGTAGAAATTAAAGCGGGGGCGCCGAAGACTCTACCGTCTAATGCGCCACCTGTTGTCGGTGAGCAGGTCAAAGCGTCTCAGGATGCAGCGCAAGCTATGCGGTCACAGGCCGAGAAGAACGGTGCTGACTACAACGCAGCGCGAGCGAAGGCTCGGTAAAAGGGCGGCTAAAAAACGAATACCCTCGGCGAGAACTTCATCCCCGCCGAGGATTTTTTTGAGCCGAGTACTATGACAGATCAGCAAATGATAAACCAGCAACCATCTACACCCGTCACACCGAAACCGACGCGAGCCTCGACATTACGTTTGTTAATTCCGTCCCTCGTGGCACTTTCTGGCGTGGCGGTATTCGTGTACGCAACCCGACCGAAACCGACTGTTTATACGCCCGGGCCGGATGACGTACCGAAGGTAAAAACTGTTGCTGAGATCGAAACCAACATCAAAACTCTAAAAGGTGTGAAAAATATCCCCCCTGGAGAAAAGCAACGGATTCTCGGCTTTCTCAACACAGAATTAGCGAATGCGAAGACCCGCGAAGGTACCGGATCGCAACCGCCGACACAATCTGATCCACTGCCCCCCGGTCCTCAGAGTAAACCGTGAGCGAAAAGCGAGACAAATATCGCTTCGTTTTTCATTTATTTTACTTCGAACTTTATCCTCATTCTCCAAGCATCGTCTCCAGTCGTTTCAGTTGCTCGTCTAGCACGGCAACCCCTTCGTCCGCCCGGTACATCTTCTTATGCTCGTGGATCTGGTCGCGGATCGCTCGCGCTTCGGTGACTGTGTTTGCTGCCATCGCCCGCTGTACCAGTATCTCGCGCTCTTCGGTCACGGTGTCGGTCTCCATCTGGCGGGTACGGTGTGACGCGCCGGTGTGTCCGATTTCATTCGCGGTTTCGGGGTTGATCGTGTTATCCATTGTTTGTGCGTTTCCTTTAAACGGCGCAGATTTCGTCTGCGCCCTGTTGCCGTACTTATACCCGCGACGCCGAAACACAATCCACGAGAGCCTCCCATAAGAACGGCAGGTCATTTTCGCTCGTGCCGCGCCCGAACGAGAACCGCACGGCGGACCCGGCTAAATCGGGCGGCAGACCCAGAGCCAGTAGGACGTGTGACGGGTCGATGGAACCCGACGCACACGCGGACCCGGACGATACCGCGACGCCGCGCAGATCGAGCGACAGCAGCAGGGTTTCGCCGTCCGCGCCGGGGAACGACAGGTTGGCGATATGTGGCAGGCGGCGATGGGCGTCAATCGGACCGTTGCGAACCGTCCCGGGAAGACGTTCCAGAACTCCCTGCACGAATCGCTCCCGCAACACGGATAGGCGGACAGCTTCGGTGTCGCGCCACGAGGGGAGCAGTTCCGCCGCCGTGCCGAAACCGATTATGGCCGGGGCGTTCTCGGTCCCCGCCCGTTTCTCGCGTTCCTGCTGTCCGCCGTGGAGCAGGGGAGACCACTTCACCCCGCGCCGCACATACAACGCCCCGGTCCCTTTCGGCCCGTAGATCTTGTGCGCCGACACGGTGAGCAGGTCCACCCCGAGCGCGTCGACGTCGAGCGGCATCGCCCCGAGCGTTTGTACGGCGTCGGTGTGCGTATATACCCCCGCGTTTTTCGTTTTGACCGCGCGGCTGATCGCGGCGATGTCGTAGATGGCGCCGATCTCGATGTTGCCGTGCATCACGGACACGAGCGCGGACCGCTCCGTTATGGCATCCGCGACCGCTTCCGGCAGCACCGTGCCGTCTGGTTCCACCGGCAGATACGTCACGGAAAAGCCGAGCATCTCCTGGGCGAACTTCGCGCAGTCAAGCACCGCGTGGTGTTCGGTTTGGACCGTGACAAGGTGATCGCGTCCTCGCTCCCGTCTGGCGAGAAGCACGCCAAGTAGAGCGGTGTTATCCGATTCCGTGCCGCCGGAGGTGAAATAGATCTCGCTCGCGTCGGCGTTTAGCGTACCTGCGATGACGTCTCGGGCGCAATCTACGGCGCGGCGAACATCCGACCCGAACCGATGTACCGACGACGGATTGCCGAAGCCGTCGGTGTCGCCCAGATACGGGAGCATGGCCTCGCGTACCCGGCTGTCTATCGGGGTGGTAGCGGCGTAATCCAGATACAAACGGCGCGGTGTTGTCATAGGGT
>JACMIS010000297.1 GCA_014381035.1 Armatimonadota bacterium | reverse complement strand
GTTGCTATCGCAATGAATCTCTGCCCCCGATAATAGTGCTGGAAGTAAGTCGATCACCAATCCAAACGCATGGCTCCACGGTAAAACCGTGAGTACGCGCGATGTTTCTTCATGTAGTCCGAGATGTGGCAGATGTGAATCTATAACGGTCAGTACATTAACTTCGGAAAGCGCGACCCACTTACCATCACCTGATTCTGTCCCCGACGTACGCAACAGGAAACGAACTTCCGGTGTCGGAGGATGATATGTTTTGCGCATGGTGTCGGGGACAGAAAGTGGTCCCGAGCACCAATCCGCATTGAAGTAATCGCTACCATCAATCGTGACTACTGCCGTTCTGGCATCTACAGCGTGCATCAAGCTGTCTATCATGGCACTGGAGCGTAGCGTTGGGGCAAGTGCAATCGTTAGTCCTTCCCACACTGCCGCGACGAAAACCTGCAACCATGCCGCCGACGGTGGCAAGGATACTACCACCCGGTCACCTGCCCTGAGGCCGGCCTTGCGGAACGCATCGACCCAGAGGCGAGAACCTGTCCAGATCGATGCAGCGGGAATCACTCCCTCATCAAAGCAGAACAGTGGATAAGGTTTCTCCCGAAGTCGCTCACGCAGAAGAGTGCGAAACGAACCGCGGGTGCCGATATTGCTATCAGCACCCGCGTCATTCCCAACGCTCACGCGACAGTAACTTATTTGCTTGTCCCGACTCGCTTCACCATCACCCAGTTCGTTTTCGTATTCGGATCACGGAATAGGTGAATATTTACCAATGTTGGACGCATTTTATAGGTGAAGGCATAGGTAACCTCTGCATTCAAACTGTTATTCGCGACGCCGTCCTTAAACCGCCCGAAGACAAGCCGATTGTTAGTGCAGGGAGCAAGTTCCCGGAAAAAGTTCTTGCCGATAGCGTCCGCTTGCGTAACATTGGCAAGCTCGGACTCATACTTATTATACACCTGAACCGTTCCGCTATCGTCTACATGAACACAACCGAAAGGTAGTGAATCGACCTCGGACTTACTCATGTGCGGAAGGTCGCGCAGTTGTTCAATGGTCACAAAACTCATTTTATTTGCTTCCTTCCCCAAAATAAACACCGTTTGTGGCCGCACTGGTGGAAACCGGAGCGTAGTGCCCCGTTATTCCACCGGAAACCCCACCACTCGCAGAAAGATTCGCAAAAACGGTGTCACCTAATTCTTGCTCCATACCGCGCATCAGTTGCGCGATGATCTTGAACCGACGTACCACGTTCTTCGGGTCAGAGTCTCCAAGCTCGACTTCAAGATGTTCTCGGGCGGCATACATCGTCATCAGTTGCGATTCCATCGAACCGATAGTGGTTTGTAATTGGCGGAACGCCTCCAGAATATCCTCGACCTCCGATGCACCGATCTCGCGTTCAAGCCGCTCTTTGTCCTCGTAAAGGCTACCCAGTTGCTCCTCCATACTGGCAACGGTTCCATTGAGGCTCTCAATCTTTCCAGTGAACTGGCGGATTTTTAGCAGAATTTGTTTCGGATCAGACAGACCGGCAAGCGGATTTTCGTTATCCTCCTCATGTGCAAGTTCCGGCGATAGCTCGGCGACTTTCGTTTCCAGAGTGCGTACCGTGGCAATGATTTCCGAGGCACGTTCCATGCCTAATTCCTTGCGCAGACGCTCCCGGTCTACACGGAGCGGACCGATTTCATTCTTCAAGGCATCCAATTCTTCTTGTAACGCCCGTGTTTTCCCCCCTAAGTTAAACATATCTTTTTCTTTCTGTAGCCTATTGTGTGTTGATTTTTAGCGATCAGTCCAGAGTTTTGAGAGCCTGCTCCATACTTCCGAGCAACTCTGACATATCACTGTAACTTTGTATGCGCGTTTCCAACGAGCGCATGTGTGCGACGATTTCACTGGAGTCCGTTTTTCCCAACTCATTTTGCAGAACATGGCGGTCGGCGCGTAACGGGATCAGTTCACCCGTAGCCTCCGCAAGTTGGTTTCGCAATTCCCGAGTTTTGGCGATGATTATTTCGATTGTGCCAGTACCAAACTCTCGCTTTAACGTTTCGCGGTCCTCTTCGGAACGTGCATGCAGAGTGGCATGCTCCGTTAGTTTGTCGCGAAGACTTCGAACGAGTTCAACCATCTGTTGCGGATTGAACGTTCCGAATTCGCGCTCCAAATATTCTGTCTCTGTTCGCAACTTTTCCCAGCGCGATTGTGCTTCGGCCAGTTTCGTTGACAATCTGCGCAACTCCCCGATAATCAGATCGGCGGAGACCGTTTCTCCGTACTGGGCACGCAGTGCGGCAAGAACCGAACGCTCCTCAATCAGTTCATTGCGCGCTGTTCTGAGAGCATCTTTCGCACTACGTAAGGGGTGGATTAAAGCAAGGACGTTTTCAGTGCCGGTTTCTATACGAACCTGCTCCGCATCCGCGCGTAAATCACGCAGTTCATCGCGAAGTGCACGGATTTGCAGTTCGCGGCGCTCTGTCCATTCCGCCTGTGCTGCCCGTGAAATCGCTGCATCGGGTCTGCTTTCTTCGGGTGTGCCGGTGCGGGACTGCAGTTTTTCGAACAACGGAACGATCTCACTTGGCTCATCGACGCCGAGATCCGCTTGCAGATCTTTCCATTCCTGCCTATTGCTATCAATCTGCGCGAATAACGTTTGGAATCGATCTTGAATTGCCTTTGCTTCAACAATGACTCGCTGCGGCGCATTTTTATCCGATGAATTTTCCTCAAAAGTAACTAAAGTGCCTAACAATTTAGACAAGTCGGCAGCATTCTGGCTATTTTCGTAGACGCCTGCTTCTGGTTCTGCTAAGAATCTCATGATGCGAGCCAGATCGTCCTTTCTAAGGACTGGTTCCATCGCACCCAACAACGCGGCGAGCATACCTGAACGGCAAAATAAACTTCTATCTATGCGTCCGCTACGTATCTGATAGCCGGATTGTGTATTGAATAAAATCCACTGCGACTTGATTTGCGTGTAAAAAATAGAGGCGACGGTTACTATCTCCTCTGCGTCATCTACGTCGCGCAAGATGCGAAGAAAATTATCCCGGATATGCGTGATAAACACTCGACAGTCGGCACGTTGCGCCGGGGATGAACCGTCCCACGCCCCTAAACATTCTTTCCAAGCTTTCTCCAGATGGGGACCGTTTAGGATGGTAGTGATCTGCTCTGCAATAGATGTACTTCCCTCTACTTGCTGTGTAGTTGTCTTCATAATATATTAGCTATGGTCATCACCATCCAAAAATACATCGGTCTTCCCGCTCTCGATCGCGACACGACCCCGAAATCGACCGAGGCATTTCGAGCGATTCAAAGACGAGAAAGCCACCGTTTCTTCCTGAAAGACATTGAATAAGCGCAAAATTTTTTAGCCGCCGTTGATATTTGGTGATAAGCAAAGGTACTATAATCATTGGCAAGTAGGTTCGAATACTTTAGTACTCACCTTATGCAGTTATGATGTGATATGGGCGAGAACACTCGCTGTGTTCATTTGGGAAAGTTGTGTCATTGCTGTCCCCAACGCGGCTTGGTACAGTTTTGCCTTCGCCGCGAAATGATTCAACCGCGTGCTGACCCGCACTACCTCCATCTTTATGAAGGCAACCAAAGTGGCGAAAAAGTGATTGCTTTGTGTCCGCACTCGTTTCGTCGGCGACTTGGCAAACGCGGCATTACTTTTGATCGACTTGTGAAACTCCTCAATCTTCCACCGTTTTTTGTACACGGCAAGCATTGCCGAAGCGTCTAGAGTAAGGTCACTCGTCACCAAATACAAGACGCTCGATTTTCCCTCGCGGTCGGTCACGACTGAGGCTATCAGGAGCAGGGGAAAAGGAACCTTGTCCAAATAGATCCGATGACACGACGAAACCGCCGTACCATCTTTGCAAGCGGTTGGGAGCGCAAGCGGTTGGGAGCGCAAGCGGTTGGGAGCGGCAACTCACTGACCGACGTGAAACGCTTATTTTGTTTATCTACCTCACTCAATGCGATACGGCGATTCGCTTTGAAGGGGAACACGAAGTCTTTCCGTTTTTTCTGCTTGATGAACACCATGTTCTCCACGCAGGCGAACCAAATATCTACCAGAACATAACGGAAAGGCACTTGCTTACGGACAGAATCATCGATCATTCGCCGCATCATCGCATTTTTCGTTTCTTCACTTTGAAAGGATTCTTTGCCCGTTTTGGGGTCTGCCACCCATTTTGTTTTCTGAATCAGTTCAAAGTCAATGGGCAGAGAAACGTCTCGACTATAATACAATGCAGTCAGCAAGTTGACCCCTTTGATGAAGCGATTTTCAACGTGGTCAAAATGCGTACAAATCAACTCATTGGAGTCTGTGTAGGGCTTCTCTTGAATCGTATCATCGAAAATCAAGCAGCCATCCTCGGACTGCATTTGTCGCACATGTGGCTTGACGACTTTCCACAAATCTTTGCTGTCAAATTCGCTGCTTGACAGGAAACGGGTAACCTGATCATGACTGACGACTTGGGGAAGCAAAGCCGCAAGACCCATCGCGGTGGCTTGCCCGAACGAAACGAGCAAGTAGTCCGTGTACAAATCGAGCAATCGACGTGCGCGTTCGGTCATGGTAGGGAACGCCGCAGTAACGGCTATGCCATTTTACCAACTTCTGACTGCGTAAGGTGAGTTTAGTATTCGGATAGAGTCGCTTGCTTAATTTTTCAATGACGACGATTCTTTTCTTCAGTGATGAACTCCTGAAATGACCTTGCATGAATCCCAGAAGTGGGATTGTGTCAGCGGGTCGAATCAGGTAGATACAAAAACCGTGCCAATAGTGAAATCTTAATGCGGAGTATTTTTTGTTTATAGGGGTAGTTTCAAAAATGGTATCTCCCCTGAGTGGTTAGTCGCTATCTTCTTGGAGGACCGGCTGGTTTTCTTGCTTGAAGAGAACGCTTAACGGATTTTTGAAACTACCTCTGATAGAGCAATGATCAAGAAATAGTGTTCTTACTAGTCGCGTGAGAGTGGTAGTCTACAATTTCGCTTCTAAAACAACGCGCTTTTTATTCGGGTCGTAACCGATGGAAAGTTTACCTTCCAGCAAGTCGCGAAGTGGTTTCCCGACCAATTCGCCCCGCCATCCCGAGAACAAAGGACCGTCGAAGTTCGGTTGTGATCGCTCGGTAGCCAGAGTGCGCAGGTCGTCGCCCGATGCCAGCAGCGATGGCGGAAGATTTTCCTCGACGGCACGCAGGCGAACCACGGTGTTAAGCATTTCCTGAAGCACCGCCCCCTGCTCGTCCAGCGGCTGCATTTGATCCGCCTTCGGACGCTCGTCGGGCGGCACGGCGACTCCGCGTGTGACGACATCCGCAAGTGCCTGCGCATTCTTCTCTCCCAGATTCGGCGGTGCGGAGCGTAGTGTTTGTATCGTGTGCGGGTCTGTCGCGGCACGTCGGGCGATCTCGATCAGAAAGTCGTCCTTGACCACGGAGCGGCGCGGTTTGTCCCGCCGCTGCGCCTCGCTATCCCGCCACACGGCGAGTTCGCGCAAGACCGCAAGCCCGCGCCCGTCAAGCACATTCTTCCCGCCGACTTTGCGCCATAGGTCGCTCGCCGGAACCTCCTCGGTTCCGGCAAGAAGCGACCGGGACATCTGATCGCTCGCCCATCCGGTCCTTCCCCGCTTTGCCAGTATCGCAGTCAGTTTGTCATGCAGCGCGTGCAGAAAGCGAACGTCGTTCTCCGCATAGTCACGCATCGCGGGCGTCAGCGGACGACGCGACCAGTCGGCGAACCCTTCATCTTTAGCGAGACGCACCGCGAGAAGAGCTTGGACCAGCGCACCATATCCGGTTTGCAGCGAGTATCCCGCGAATGCCGCCGCAACTTGAGTGTCGTACACGGGGGCGGGCGGCTCGCCAAGGAGTGATGCGAGGATCTCCATGTCTTGCCCGCCCGCGTGGAGGATCTTCACAACGTCCGCGTCCAGGAAAAGATCACGCAGTATGCCCAATTCCCCTTTCAACGCAGGAACATCAATGATCGCAATGAATCCATCGGCGGTGGATACCTGGATGATTTCCAGAACCGGTTTATAGGTTCGCTCGCGGATAAATTCCGTGTCGAACGCAAGGCGCGGATCGGCGGCGAGTGAAGTCTGGAGTTGGTCGGCGAGAGCGCGAAGGCTTTCCGCATCGGCGACGTATAAAGAGGAGGGGGAGTAATCGGCGGGTTCGGAAGCCGCTACGTTGAAAGAACGCTGCATTAAGCATACATTCACCACTACCTTCCGTTTCCCCTGCCGGACCGCGAAAACGCATCCGACGGGTTTGTGAGTCCCTCTATCATTTTCGGGGCGGTTAACTTATAATGAGACATGCCTCTTCGGTTGCGCTTTGCTCGCGCACTCTCATTGTCCTTATCCGTCGGCGTCCTCTTCTGTCTACCTGTGGCGGCTCAGGAACGCCAGCCGATCCCCCCGGCACCGAACGCCGCGCCGGTTCCCACGCCCGCCCCGGTCGTCGGACGAAAGCGCATCGGAATCGCGCTCGCCGGGGGATCGGCGTATGGCGAATCCCACATCGGCGTGTTGAAATGGTTGGAAGAGCATCATATTCCTGTTGACTATGTCGCCGGAACCTCGATGGGGGGATTGGTCGCGGGGGCGTATGCCTGTGGGTACTCGCCGGACGAACTGAAAACTCTTTTGTCGCGTCTGGATTGGCAGGACGCACTGCGCGGCGAAACCCCTTACCCTGCCCTGACGTTTCGCCGCAAAGAGGATCGCCGCATCATCCCGAATCGCTTCGATTTCGGTTTGAAAAATGGTCTGACCCTTCCCGGAGGGCTAAACCCGGCTCATGCCATCGGGTTGCTTTTATCGGAAATCGCGTATCCGTGTTCCACGGTGACATCGTTCGACGATCTTCCCATACCGTTCCGTTGCGTCGCTACCGACCTGCAGACTGGCGAGTCGGTTGTGATGAAGGACGGTTCGCTTCCCGTCGCGCTACGGGCGACGATGGCACTTCCGGGAATATTCACCCCTGTCCGTAGAGATGGACGTCTGCTGGCGGACGGCGGCGTCGTTCAGAATCTGCCGACCGAAGTCGTTCGTGACATGGGCGCGGAAACGATCATCGCCGTTGACTTGAACGCGTCGGGGATCGCGGAAACCACGGAATCTCTCGGCTCAATTCTCACCATCGTCGGTCGGTCAGTCACGCTCGCCGTTCGCGCCAATGAGCGAGCGAGTTTACAACTGGCGAGCGTCGTCGTCGCTCCGGATCTGAAAGGAACCAGCGGGAACGATTTCACTCAGATCGAAGAGTTCGTCAAGCGCGGATATGCCGCCGCAGAGAGTCAGAGAACTGCACTGCTCCCTCTCGCGGTCAACGATGCCGAATGGGACACGTATATCACGGCACGGCAGACACGACGCGGCGAGCCGCTCCCACGCCCTGCATACCTGTCGGTGATTGGTCCCACCGGCGAAAACGCACAACGCATCGTGCGGCAACTGCGTCCGGTTTTGTTTCGACCGTTCCCGAGCGAATCCGCCGACGAACGATTCACGCTACTGACCGGGGGCGGGCGGTATAACGCGGTCTTGTACGAAGGAGTGCGCAATATTCAAGGCGTGTTGGGCGTGCGGGTTCGTGCGCAGGAAACGGAGTTCGGTCCGCCATTTCTACGGGCGGGATTGGAGATCAACGGAGCGGACCCGCGTAGCGTACAGGTGAATGTCGCCGCCCGCTACATCGGGCTCGATGCGGGGGTTTCCGGGGCAGAGACACGACTCGATGTACGACTCGGCTCGAATGTGCAGGTTGTCGGCGAGTATCTGCTTCCCTTCGGCGGATCGGAGTCCCCTTTCTTTATCGCTCCTCGCGCCTTTTTCGTCGACAATAGTCGCAATGTCTTCCAGAACGGGTCACGGACGGCGGTTTATGGCACGGAGGAGACAGGTGCCGCAGTGGATGCGGTCTTGATCCCGAACCGCTTTTTCGAACTGCGCACCGGGTACCAGTATTCGCATTTCCGAAGCGGGTTGCGCACCGGCACCTCGTTACCGACAGAAAGTGGCGGCGTGGAATCGCTCCGTGTCCGGGGAATCTACGACAGGTTGGATGACGGAATTTTGCCGAGGAACGGCTTTCGAACAACCGGTTCGGGCACACGGTATACGAATACGCCTGGAAGCAATCGCGCGTTTAACACCGTGGAGCTCCGCTACGATACGTTCCATACTCGCGCCGACAGAGACACGGTGTTTGCGCTGTTTTCCGGTGGCACATCGTTCGGCGGCGATATTCCTGCACCGCTTCAATTCGGCCTGGGGGGACCTTTCCGGCTCGGCTCAGAGAATGTGGATGCCCTCCGTGGCACCGACTATTTCGCGGTCACCAGCGGCATCTTGCGCCAGATCGCCGCGCCGCCCCTCTTGGGAGGGCGCACATTGGTCGGGATTTGGGGAGAGTTGGGGGGAACCTTCGGGGCGGGCACAGCGGCAGTGGATGACGGCGTCCGTGGCTCGTTTTCCAGTGGGATCATTTCGGAGACCTTTCTCGGTCCGCTTCTGATCGCGGTCAGTCTCGGTGACAACGGGCGAGGCGGTGTCCGGTTGGTACCCTATTTTTCGCTGGGGAGACTGTTCTAAGCCTCGGTTCCTTCAGCCATAACGCGAACGAAAGCATCCTCAAGCGATTCCCGGACGGGAGTGACGGCGCGAATCCGTGCGCCCGTAGCGACGAGCGCGGCGACAAGATCCGGCGTTGTCGTCAGCGGATCTCCGGCTAAAAGGATAGTGATTTCGGCTTGACCAGTGGGGGAATTGATCGTTCCAAAACGGGATACCGTTTCCAGCAAGGAAGGAGTTACCGACTCCAGTTCAATCGTTACCGAGGACACCGGGTTTGTGATCTCATCCACGGTTCCCTGTCGCACAATCTGACCGCGTTTGATAATCGCCACGGTATCGCAGGTCATTTCGATTTCGGAAAGCAAGTGCGAGTTCAAAAGAACCGTGGTGCCATGTTCTTTCAGATACAAAACGATGTCGCGAACGGCGCGTCGTCCGAGTGGGTCCAGCGCGGAAGTCGGTTCGTCGAGAATGACGAGTCGTGGTTCATGCAGAATGGCTTGCGCAAGACCGGCGCGTTGCTGCATCCCCTTGGAGAACGCTCCCAGTTTGTCTTTCGCACGCGGCAAAAGCCCGACGATCTCTAACACTTCGGGAATCCGTCGCTTCCGGTCGCTCACGCTCATTCCGTACAGTTGGCCATGCATGTCGAGAAACTCGGTCACGGATAAGAATTCATGGAATTGGAATTTTTCCGGCAGATACCCGACGAAGCGACGCGTATCCCGATCCCCCATCGGCTTGCCTAGTACGGTCGCAGCACCGCTTGTCGGAAAGACGTTTCCCAGAAGCATCCCGATTGTCGTGGTCTTACCGGCACCATTCGGTCCCAGAAATCCGAACACCTGCCCCGCCGCTACCGAAAGGTTCAACGATTCCACAGCGGCGTTCGGTGCGCCCCGGTATATTTTGCGGAGCAGTCGCGTCTCGATCACAGGCGACGGTTCGATCTTCATGCCACTATGATAGCATGACAGCAACAATTCAGGACAAAAAAGGACGGAGATATGATGCTGGCGCAGGAAGTTATCGCAAAGAAGCGAGACGGGCGGGAATTAACTGGCGAGGAAATCAGTGGTTTCGTTTCCGGGTATGTGCGTGGCGATGTCGCGGATTATCAGGCATCGGCGTTTTTGATGGCAACGTACCTACGCGGGATGAGCGGAGCGGAAACGGCGGCGTTGACTCAGGCGATGGCGCATTCCGGCGAAACGCTGGATCTGGTAGCGGGCGGAATCCCGGCTGATGCGCCAACGACAGACAAACACAGCACCGGGGGCGTCGGTGACAAAACCTCGTTGATCGTCGTCCCCTTGCTCGCGGCGGCGGGTGCATTCGTGTGCAAAATGAGCGGTCGGGGTCTCGGTCACACGGGCGGTACATTGGATAAACTCGAAAGTATTCCCGGTTTCCGTATCGGTTTGTCGCCTGAGGAGATGATCCGGCAGGTAAAACAAATCGGGGCATGTCTCGCCGGACAAACCGACACCCTCGCCCCGGCAGACAAAAAATTATATGCCTTGCGGGATGCGACCGCGACGGTGGGTTGCCTTCCCTTGATCGTGTCTTCCATCCTTTCCAAGAAATTAGCCGGTGGTGCGAAATCGTTCCTGTTTGACGTAAAAGTGGGCGACGGGGCGTTGGTGCGCACGTTAGAAGAGGCACAAACACTGGCGCAAGCGTTGGTTGCGGGTGCATTGGCAAACGGTCGCGATGCGACCGCAGTACTTTCCGACATGGACGCCCCGTTGGGCTATGCCGTCGGGAACGCTTTGGAGATCGAGGAGGCTGTAAAACTCCTGTCACCGATGATTCCCGAGACGCAGAAAAACAGCCGACTTCAAGAGGTCTGCCTGACACTGACCGGTGAAGCACTCGCACTTTGCGGCATCGCGCCGTCCCCCGAAGCGGGACGCGACCGCGCCAAGGCATTACTGACCTCCGGAGCCGGGTTAGATAAGCTGCGTGAGATAATTTCCGCGCAGGGCGGTGACGCTCGGATCGTTGATGATCCACGGCTTGCATTACCGCAGGCTCCCGTGCAAAAAACCTTCCTCGCCGACAGGGCGGGATTCGTTCAAACAATCTCGGCGCGACAGATCGGGGAAGCCGTGGTGCGGTTGGGCGGTGGGCGGGAGCGAAAAGAGGACGAAATAGACCCTTCCGTCGGAATCGTGCTCATGAAATCCGTAGGCGACACGGTTGATGTCGGCGAAGCCATCGCCATCATTCATGCGAATAGCACTCCGCACGCGGAAGATGCTTCGGCGGCACTCCGTAAGGCGGTGACACTCGGGGACGCGCCGGTAGAACGGTCGCCCCTTATCCGCGCTGTTTTAAGAAAGTAGAGACAAATATATAGTATTTTTTGCGAATCGGGTGTTTAATTTGGTAGACATGGGTATGACTGTGTTGTGAGCGATCCATACCGGGGAGATTCCCAACGGCGTCGGAAGCAGTCAAGGCGACTGATCCGACGCCGATTTTTTGTCAAATGTTCCGCAGAACGAAATTATTGTGACATTTTGTATTACTGTGTTTATTCTACGTGTTTTGTGGATATAACAGTGTAGGTAACGTTTGTAATTGATCGCACTGTCGGTAAAGAGGTAGAATTATGTACACAGATCGCACACACCAGACGGGCAGAGGCCTCGTCTACGCTTTGGCACTTACCTTGACGACCCTACTGGTCGGCATATCCACGCCTGTGCTTGCGCAATCGGGGGCACCGGGTCGGCTTTCCTCCAACCCGAATGACTTACGGGACTCCTTCGCGAAACAATCATCGGCTGTCACGACGCCGAAAGAATTCGCCCGATTTGTGGCGGAGAACCCGATACTCGGAGAACGGTACGCCCGCCATTTTGGTGTCCCTCAGGAGCGGATCGTTTCGTTCTTTCAGAACGCACTGGTCCCGCAAACACTGTCACAATCGAAAACCCTGAGTACTTTCGGTGTCACCGACAGCGGCAGGATTTATCCAGTCAAAACGACCCTTCCTGCGGGAACCAGGGTTTGGGCGACACGAGAAGGCACCCCGGTGCTGAAGTGGAACTGCTCCAACCCGCTGACATCGCTTTTGCCGGGTTCGACATTGAATACATCTCCTCTAGAGTATGCCAGTGTCCCATCATCGGTTGTGCCGTTCGGGTCGCCCGTGCTCGACATACCGGGAACGTTGACTGCTACCTCATCGGCATTACCTTCCTCGGAGGATTCCAGTACGCTCGCGCTGGCACCGCCCCTGCCCTCCGCAGATTTTGCGTTCGGGGTTCCCGTTACAGATGTGGTCGCGTCGGCTGCTTTGCCGGGCATCGGGGACATCATTGACGCAGGCGGTTCGAGTGTCGGAGATTTCTGGCCCGCTCTCTTCATTCCGGTTATTTTCGCCGCGACTCAAGGAGGAGAGAACGGGGGAGTTTCAACGGGTGAGACCCCGCCCTTGTTGTTACCAACCAATCCGGACGGTAGTAACCCCATACCACCAGTGGGTGTTTTCCCGCCGGGACCGGTGATCGTTCCCGAAGGGAATACCGCGCTTCTGTTCGTTGGCGGCTTACCGATTTTAGGGCTGGCGTTTCGATTCGCAAACCGCCGTAAATATTAGTTCTGCTCCACGACGGAACAAGTTACCGGGCATTCACAAAAGTGGATGCCCGTTTTCATTTGTCGAATAACAACTCCGTGTTAGGAAGGTTTGTCTGCCGGGTACAGTAGATCTGACACTTTTTAGGAGTAACGCAAATGAGAAACAGTGGGCGTGGTGGGATCGGTTTGTTGATTGCAATTGCGATTGCGATTTTTTCCTTGTTCCGGTATTTCGGTTCCTCGCAACAGAACGAGGTGACGGGTGAGAAACAACGTGTCGGTGGTGTCACTGCCGAGCAGGAAATCGCACTGGGGTTACAGGCGACTCCGCAAATGCTTCAGCAATATGGCGGTGAGTCGCGCTCCCCACAGGCAAACGCGCTTATAGACAGGATCGGGCAACGGATTGTCGAGCAGTCTGCTGCGGGCAAATCGGCGTACCGCTTCGAGTTCCACCTTCTGGACGATGACCAGACGATCAACGCTTTCGCGCTTCCGGGTGGCCAGGTTTTTATCACCGAGGCATTGGCAAAGCGGATGAAATCGGAAGCAGAAATCGCAGGGGTGTTGGGGCACGAGGTCGCCCACGTCGTCGCCCGTCATGGGGCGGAACACATCGCCAAGCAACAATTGACCCAGGGCTTGACCGGCGCGGCTGTCATGGCGACCTACGATCCGAATAATCCGAACTCCACGCGCAACGCGGCAATCGTGCAGGCTATCGGACAACTGGTCAACCTAAAATACGGTCGTGAGGATGAGTTGGAATCGGATCGTCTCGGCGTCACGTTCATGAGCGAAGCCGGATACGACCCACGTGCCATGATTCGCGTCATGGAAGTACTGCGGGACGCGGGCGGCGGGGGCAAAACACCCGAGTTTTTCGCCTCGCATCCCAACCCGGAAAATCGCATCGGTCGGATTCAGGAAGCCATCAAGAAGGAGTTTCCGAACGGCGTTCCGGGAAACCTGCAAAAATAGCCATTTCCATGTAATCGGGAACAGAGCGGACTTCTACCCTTTGTTCCCGATTACCACCTGACGACTTTCGTAACTCCATATGGACCATGGTGTTCCTTCGCAAAGTCGTTCGAGCAGTGTCGTGGGTATGGACTGAGAGAGCGTAAATATTCTTACGTTCTCCATGACACCGGTGTCAGGCTGATTGCCGAGATCAACCTCTATTAAGTCATAATGATCATCCAAGAAACTCAGCCAGTTTGTCGCCGCCTGCTCCGTAACCTCGGGAAATGCAGCAAACATATGATTTTGTAACGTGCCTACTGTCCCGAGAATCGGGTTGGGTTCTTCCAGAAAATCATCTTCCCAGGCAATGACATCCGATAGGAAACGGGCGGCGATTTGGGCTTCGCTCTCCCCCTCGGCGGGCCGGAACAGTACGTATTGGCGCAGTCTCAAACCACAAGACGAAAATCCACTGTCGGTGGGAAAATGGCGGAGTGTTTCCGGGGTTATTTCGTTGGGCATCAACCCGCGCTGAATAGATTCATACCCCATCCCGACCGAGAAGGAAGGTAAATCGAGCAACTGGGCGATCTCGCCATGGCGTTCGCTTGTCTCCCCGAAACCGAATTGGTCATCGAGCCGAGAAGATCGGAGGATTTGGGATAACTCGCCGATCAGTTCTGTGTCCGTTATTCCGAACATCGGGGCGATCCTCTCAATGTGCCCGCCGGTGGGTGCGAGATCCTCCCCAGCGACCTGCCCCGGATCGGTGCGATACTCGTCCACCGAATCACCTTTGGAGAAGAATCGCATCCGTAGCCCCTCTTCTCCTTCATCGGTTGCTAAAACGACGGCAGCGTTCGGGAACGTTAGCGAGAACAGCGCGGCAGCGAAGTCTCCCGCATTCGGCACATCGCCCACCATCTCGGGGTATAGAACCATCTGCCCCTGCTCGTTCGGTACGGTAGCGAAATACGCGAAGGGCAATGCAGGGAGCGAGCCATCGTTAAACCGGGAAGAGAACCCGGTTCCGATAACGGTAATTGTAGAATAGGAAAGACTCATAAATAAGCGAACCGCCCGTGACACTGAAACGGTGTGTCACGGGCGGCGGATAGAACGTTTTCGAGACTACTTGAGTTTGCTACGTCGGCGGAAGCGATTCGCACCCGTTCCAATCAACCCTACCAAACCCCCGATAGCCAGCGAAATAGCCGCTGGAGGAGCGGGAACCGGTTGGAATGTATACGTCACCAACAATTCACCCTGGTCCGCAGTATCTTGTGCGAAAGCGCTATTCCCTCCACCGGAGATGATTGAGCCTCCCTCGGTGAAAGTTTGCATGCCGAATCGCACAGGTGATACGTTCTGCGCTTTGAATCCAGCAATGACATCATCGTTTGTGACAGCACCGGGCGCACCACTATTGAAGCCGGTCGCATCAAACGTGTATGTCGCAAACGAGACACGATCAATGATGCCCGAAACTCGCGTTTCACCAACAGCTACATTGTTAAAAACAACGTTCCCTGAGGTGACATCCAGCGTCTGGTCGCCACCGATAATATCGGAGGAATTCGCATAAGATATGAATTCACCTCCAAGATCGGGCTGATCACCTGCCACGAGCCCGGTCGTGTTATAGAACAATGAACCATACGAAGTCGATGACGCCGTAATCCTTGCAGGTTGGCTACCGGCAGCAGAGGTGTTCGTGACTGTGAAGCGGGTTCGCATCCGCAACGTGTACTGAACAGAGACTGATTGCAGTATCCGCCCTTGACCGACTGACTCATCAAATGCAGGTATCACAAAATATGGCGTTATCCCTGCTGGCGAAACCGTCGCTGGGGTTGTTGAGAAGTCAAGAAAGTCGCCACTCGTACCCGATCTGAAGTCTGTCAATCGGTACGTGATCGTGGAATTGAATGGACCAAGGGTATCAGCCCAAGCAACACTTAACATACTTACAGCTACACATATTGCCCCTAAGCCACCCACAAGAAGTCGTTTCATTTGCATATCGCTCTTTAAAATCCTGTCATCCCGTCGCTTATCCCGGAATGATTTTATATGTCCGCACACTTTTTTATGAGGCATCACCGTAATGCCTTGCCGCCATTGTACACAAGTTCGGTCGTTTTGAAACACCTTGATGGAAATTTCTTTGCGAATTTTTCAGGCGGCGATCTCGGTGCGAACCCGGCGGATAGGGATATTGGCTGTCAGCGCGACCGCTTCCCCTTCGCGCTCCACGGAAAGGTCCAGTTCGCGTTCGTCAATGTCTGCGTAGCGGCGTACTACGGCTAAGATCTCGCGGCGCATCTGCTCCATCAGTGGTGCGGGGATGCTCGCCCGGTCCTGAATCAGAACCATCCGCAAACGGTCTTTCGCCACCGTTTTCGCGGTCTTTTCTTGCTTTCCGAATAAACGTTCAAAAAAACTCATGTGCCGTCCCGCCCCCTTCCTGAAACCTTAATTATTCTTTACCCCGAACAAGTGTAGCAGTTTTTCAAAGAATCCCGGCTCTTTTTCTTCCAGATCGCTCCCCGACAGGAACGGTACCGTCTCACCGCGCAAACGACGCGCGATGTTCCGGTAGGCTTTCCCGGCGAGCGACGTTTCGTCGAGCGACGCCGGTTCGCCACGGTTGGTGCTGGTGATGATGCGTTCATCCTCGGGGACGATACCCAAAAGCTCTACCCCCGTACCCAGAACCTCTTGCACATCCGCAACGCCCAACGCTTCGTCGGAGCGTACCATTTTCGGGCGGAGTCGGTTCACGATCAATTTCGGATTCTGCAGGTCCTGCGCTTCCAGAAGTCCGACGATCCGGTCGGCGTCGCGCACCGACGACATTTCCGGGTTGGTGACAACAATCGCTTCGTCCGCACCCGCAGTCGCATTCTTGAAACCCTGCTCGATCCCGGCGGGACAGTCGATCAGAATGAACGTATACCCTTCCGCCTGAATATCGGCGACGAGAGCCTTCATTTGATCCGGCGATACCGCAGACTTATCGCGGGTCTGTGCGGCGGGAAGAAAAACAAGGTTGGCGTTCCGCTTGTCCTTGATCAACGCCGAGCGCAGTTTCGCCCGCCCCTCGACGACATCCACGATGTCGTACACGATGCGGTTTTCGAGTCCTAACGCCAGGTCCAGGTTGCGCAAACCGATGTCCGCATCCAGAAGCGCGACCCGCTCCCCCAGCACCGCAAGAGCCATGCCGATGTTTGCTGTAGTCGTCGTCTTCCCGACCCCACCCTTACCCGACGTAATAACGATGACGCGCCCCTTCGCGGTCGGCGTCACCGGAGTGACGATATTTTCTTGATCCGCGACCGGCGCGGCAACCTCAGTAGACATAAACAAATCGTTTCCATCGTCCTTAATCCCAGTAGAATGGACGATTCAGCGGCGTTTAGGTCGCCGCTTAGTGTTGCCGCCTATTATAGCGGCATGTAGGGTTTTTAACAAAATTATTTTTGGCAGGGAAGCAGAACAGGTTTAACTTCGTGATAGAAGCGGGAAGACTTGTATTTCGCCACCGTCAATGCGTGCAACTTCCGCGCCGCGTGACGGGATATTGCGCCCGCTCTCCTCTTCCGGGGATCGGGCTATCTTCGACGCGATCCGGAGTTGCGGCGCACGAAGCGATGCCGCAATGATGCGTGCTTTTTCGTCCCCCATACACCCCGCATGTGCCAACCCGCGTAACGTGCCGAATACCATCACATCGCTTTCCGAGAAAACTTCCGCCCCGGCGTTCACGTCACCGAAAACGATCACCGGACCGTCATGGACGATGCGCTGACCGGACCGGATCGTGCCGGGAATGTAGAGTGCATTCGGCGATGCTCCCGCCGGATACCACGGGGCGACGGTCGGGGGGGCTGCCGCTTCGACGACGGCATCTTCTTTTTGCCGTGCTTCCCTCTGCTCCGCTGTGTATCCCTGTGTCGGTCCCCCACCGGACGGTTGCTTCTTCACCTTCGGCAGTTCCGGGTAGGCAACCAGCGCAAGACGTTCGCCCGCCTCACGGGTGGCGGTATCACGGGCAACCAGCGAGATAGGAACCAATCCGAACTCTCCCTTGATGCGATCCATCAAGGCATCCAACTCGGCGACCGAAACGATGCGTGCGCCGCAGTCAATCGTGGTTTGCGATCCGCGCCAGAACGATTTCGCATTCGCGGCGTTTAGTTTGTCATCCGTCTGTGCCAGTAATTCGTTCCACGGCGATACGAGCGGCAGTTGCAATAGCAAGCCATTTCGCCACCCCTTCACGGTAACTTCCGCGGGGTTTGAGCTATTTCCATTCACGATTTCCATACGGTGTCTATAATTGGCGCAAGTCATCCCTGATTCCTTCCCTGATGGTCCAGTCAGGGCGTAACGAAACGCTGACTACTCACGTTACAACAGTAATGACCCGAAGACGCCATTCCTATGCGACGCGGAGAACAAACCATGAATCTCACTCTCCTAAAAACCGGTTGGAACTTGCTCGTTGTATTTTTTCTACTTTGGTCTGTGATGGCAGGATGGTTTATATTTTGCGGCGACGACTCCCCCGTCATGCGACTGGCGTTCGCGCTTTGTGGCTGCCTTTGTCTATTCGCAGATGCAAACGGAGGGCTGTTTCAGAGCATCAGTCGGTGTGTTCGGTGCATTCATGAATGGTCTTATCGCAAACGCCTTTACGCATGGGCTTCCGGCATACTATTTCTCAGTTTCCCGATGGGAGGCGGGCTGGAATATTTTTCCGGGGTACGCGATTTCTATCGCGAATCACATATATTCCACGAAATTAAACGTGACGGCACCGCGATTCTGGATTACGCGAAAAGCGACCCCAGGAAGTTATTACCGAACATGCGCACCACTGCCATTTTGCGGGGTGTTTTCGAGCAAGATACGCGAGGCACCACTTCTACGAGACTATACGGCAGACCCTTCATTCGACAAACGGCATTGAGTGGTGTGTCGCTGTCCGACATACGCGAACCCGAAAACGTGGTTGTTCTCTATTCCCGAGCGATAGAAGGCAGGGAAGGTCGTGTTGCTTTCTTTGCGGATGGCAGTGCTAAAATCATCCGTAGTCAGATGGAATTTAGCATTCTTTTGCGAAATCAAAGCGGTCTTCTTGCCGACGCATCCCGTGTGAAAACGAAGCGCGAGGCGATAAAGCAAACCCACTTCGAGGATGGCAAACCATGAATCCGAATCTACCTCCCGCCGCCTGGAATCTAATTGCCGTCTTTTTCCTCTGCTGGTTTGCGACGGCTGGATGGCTTCTCGTCGGCAACGACGGATCGACGGTCGTGCGACTGGCGTTCGCGTTGTGCGGATCGCTGGCTTTTTTCGCCGGTTCGGCTGGTGGGATATATCGCAATCTCGGACGAGGTTTCGGTCGGCTCGGTCGGAGAAACCTCGGTTGCTGGATCGTTAGTCTGTTTGCCGTGCTTTGTTTTGCCGGTGTTCTAATCCCGATCTTTCTGCAAGTGCAATCTGTTGCGACGAAGGCGACAATGCACAGCCGGTTACGACGAGAAGGATTCTCACTCCTTCAGTATGCAGAGCAACATGGAGGGATACTCCCACCGAAGACAGGGAATATGCATATCTACGCCTATATTCCCCGCGCGAAGTCGCCCGAGGGAGACAGTAGCAGTGATAAACCGCTTGCATGGTGCGGTGAACTGAGCGGCTTACGACTGGAAGACATCGCACATCCGGAACAGGTGGTAGTTGCTTACTCGCCAAGATCAATCGGTTCGTATTACGGCGTCTTGTTTTTGAATGGTGTCAGTTATTCGCGCGAGAAACCGGAAT
>JACMIS010000296.1 GCA_014381035.1 Armatimonadota bacterium | reverse complement strand
GCGACATCGCCGAAGGTCGCGCCCTCGGGGATATGTCCACGCTCGCGGACGCGTCGGTGGTGTCGGGCTTGAAAGACAAATACGAGGCGGCGGAAGGGTAGATCACCTCACTGGCAACGAATCGCCTCAATAGAGCAGACGGGGTATAATCGTCGCATGTCAATCGTTCTTGAACTTGGAGAAATAGAACAAGACGCACGTCAGGCGGCAGCGGCGGCGGGCATGGACTTATCCGATTTCATGCGCGAGGCGGTGCGGGCTAAAGTTCGCGAAAACAACTTCGCTACCGCACGCCCGTTCGAGAATTGGACCGACGGGGACTTAGTCTCGGCAATCAAGATCGGTTACCCGCCCGGCTTTCGCCAACGGTATCGTGAACTGCGTAAGAAGCGGGAAGAGGGCGCCCTGACAAAGGAAGAGAAGGATGAACTAATCCGTTGTAGCGATCGGGTAATGCACCGCGACACGGAACGCCTACCACTCCTGTTCGAACTCGCCCTGCGCCGGAAAACTGACGCGCCTTCGTTGATTCACCAGTTGCAGCTCAGGCGACAGGTCGCATAGGTGCGGCGGAGTTTGCGCAACGCCGTGCAGTTGCGGGCGAACGATTTGTGCGAGTATTGCCGCTGTCCCGCGACGCATACAACCGATGTTTTTGAGGTCGAACACATTCACCCGGAAGCACGTGGCGGGACGGACGATCTGAGCAATCTGGCGTTTTCCTGCTCCGGTTGCAATACGTTCAAGCAGGCGGCGACGGTTGCGGTAGACCCCGAAACCGAGCAAGAGGCATCCCTTTTCCACCCGCGCCTTCAAACGTGGAAAGATCACTTCGAATGGGATAATAGCCGGACAATCGCGGTTGGAATCACTCCTACCGGTAGAGCGACCGTGGAGCGGTTACGAATAAACCGGGAGTCGGGCGTCAATCTCCGACGGGTATTGCTGGGTGCAGGTCTGCATCCCCCAGTGGAACCGAATAGTCAAGTGCAATGATTGGTCGTGTACCGCTTCCTGTTTGAGCAAGATCATTTACCGCCTGTTGCGCGGCATGCACAACAACGCAATCGGGAATGTGTCCACGCTGGCGGACGCGTCGGTGGTGCCGGGGCTTTAACGACATGTACGAGGCGGCGGAAGGGAAAACCATTGTCACATTGGCGAATCTACATACAGGCTGCAGTTGTCGCGGTAACTGTTGGGGGCGATTTTCGTGCCGTCCTCGGGCAAACACCGGTGAAAGTCGCGCCGAAGGAAGACCCTGCGGAGCGTGCCTTTGCCAACGGATATAAAAAGATATTCCCGAAGTTTTTCACCACCATGAAAAAAATTATATCCCAGCCGGATCCGGACTTCCCCCCAGGAAGCACGAAGCCGCAAAAACGGGACATAGTGGCGCGCCAGGATGATGCTATTGTTGCCGCCGCTGCAACCGCGCATAAAGAAATGAGCGCACTGAAACCGACACCTAACTTGCGCGCGCTTCATCAAGCATCGCTCCATTTGCTCGCCGAGTACCGCGACACGTATACGGCGAACGCTGCTGCATACCGGGATGGCGATCGCAAGAAAGCCGAAGCCGCCTGGAAAGCGATAAAAGCGCGTACCGATGCCGCCGTGCGCCGGTTGCAAAAGGCGTCTGACAACCTTCGGGAGCGCGACGGATCATTACCGGTGCGAAGAAAGCCGCGTACCAGATGAGACGTATCGGATTAAGAACTGCAGCGTTAGCTACTGTTTTCATGATTCCGTTTTCTTTGATTTCAATAGTCGGTTGCCAAACAGGGACGAACCCGTCTGCGACGCCGAACGAAGAGGCACAGACATACGCCGAAGCGAACAAAAAGATACTGACCGATTTTGGTGAGACAATCAAGCGTCTGGGGGCACGTCCCATCCCCACCTTTGCCGCTGACGCGACCAAACTGCAGAAGCGCACGGTGATGGCAGAGGAATTGGATGACCTGACACACGCGGCGACAGACACGCTTGGGAAACTTTATGGGCTGAACCCGCCACCAGTGATGCGCGAGGTGCACAGGGCGACTCGTGACTTTGTCGTTACGTACCGCGCAGGGAACATGGTGTATGTCGATGCTATCCGGCGCGGGAAGCGTGCGGAAGTGAAAGCGGCACGCGCGAAGACCGAAAAAGATACGGCGGCGGCTTTTGTACGGCTCCGCGCTGCCCTACAGGCGGCGTTGATCCGCGAAGGCAAGACACCGGAAGAAGCCGACGCGATGACCGCGAACGTCGCGCTCTGAGTCCTCACTTTGGCGATCCCGCTTATCATCCGGGGGATCCACGGAACGAAGCAAACATGAACTCCGTCTCACTTGCCAAATATCTCCACGCTTTTGGCAATTTGCGCCGCGCCGTGAGCCGTGAGCACGGAAAAGCCCCGCACAAGCCGGTTTTAATTCTTGCGTTGTTGGATGAAATCGAGCGTCACGCATACCCGGACGGCTTGATTACGCTGACGCCCGAACTGATCATCGGGTTTCGTACTCACTGGTCGGCATTGGTTGCGTCAACGCACTGGAATCCGACGATGCAAAATCCGTTCCGCCATCTGTATCAGGAAGGATGGTGGCACTTCGTTAAAGGCGGTGCGGAAGTCGCGCCGACAGAGGGAACGCCATCGCTCAAGTTCATGGCGGAGAACTACGACGGGGTGCGTTTGTCGCCGAATTTGTGGCTGTTGGTGCAGGATAGAATTGCGGTGGACGCCTTGCGCAACCATATTTTGCAGGCGTATTTCGGCAAGAAACACATTTCGGAAGTCAACCGCCAAACACTTGCTGACTTTCTGCGCGATGAGATAGACCGCCTCAAGAAGGAGGCGGCACGTCCTTTCGTAAGTCGTATTCGGGAGCGCACGGAGGAAGTGTATTACTTGCGTCACACGCTTTTTCCAACGGTGATACGCGGTATCTACGACGGACATTGTGCTGTTTGCGGCGCCGCGGCGCGTTCCGGCAACTCTTCAATTTTAGACGCGTCGCACATTATCCCGTTCGCCGTGTCGCACAATGACGACCCACGAAACGGGATTTCGTTCTGCAAAAATCACCACTGGGGCTTCGACCGGGGTTGGTTCACGCTCTCCGACGACTACCGCGTCCAAGTGTCGCCGCAACTCGTGAACGGAACCGGCTATATCACGGCGGGCGTTCCAATCCGCCTCCCCATTGCCCCAATCCTTCACCCCGCGCCCGATGCCTTGCAGTGGCACCGGGAGAATGTTTTCAAGTCATAGAGCATAACGTCCGGTCGCGGAAGTCCGGGACGTTTTGCCCGGTGCTACTTGTCTTCCACGACGAAGGAGATAGAGTGCGTGGCGGCTCCGTTGTTTTTGTCGCGTGTCGTGAGCAGGACGCGGTATTTGCCCGGCTCCTTGGGCACGGTCACTGACCCTTCGCTCTGGAACGAGCCGGACCCGAGCACACCCGCTTTCTGCTCAAAGTCGCCGACGAACCGTTTCGTCGGATCGTTGGTCAGGATTTCGAACCGTATGGGTAACGTTGCCCCGGTATAGTCAGTCGCGTTCGCGGCGATGCGTAG
>JACMIS010000295.1 GCA_014381035.1 Armatimonadota bacterium | reverse complement strand
GTCGTCTGGCGTCGTTAACCTCCGCCACTCCGCCATTCTCCCCTTCCCGGAGAAGCGTACCCGGTACACCCCGTCCCCGTACAGCCCCGCCAGGAACTCCTGTTTTTCCGCGTTGAGAACCGCCAGCGCGCTGACGTGGCTCGCCCGCGACGCGGCGGGCAGGGGGATCGGCTTCCGCTTTCCGCCCGCGGGCGTATAGAACAGCCCCTCCGCCGCCGTCGCCGTCAGGATCGCCTGCTTCGTCCGACCGACCGTCGCCGCCGTGATCGCCTGCCGTTCGTCCGCGTCGCGCGGAACAACCGCTCCTTCCGACGTGATCTCGTTCTCGCCGGAAGGGGACGTAACGATCACCGCGCCGTCCTCGCGGAGCATCAACGCCCGAATGTCGTTGCTGACCAGACCATCTGCCGTGGTCCATCGGCGGATGTACGGCTCCTGCCTCCCTTCCCAGCGCATCACACCGCCCTCGGTCGCCGCCCAGATCGCGCCGTCCCGCCCGACCGCGAGCGCACGGATGCCGTCCGTCGCCGTGTACACGACCGGCTTGCTTTCGGAAGGGACTTTCCATTCCGGCGTTTCAACGGGCGATAACCGGGCGCACGCCGCCGTGCCGACAACGATGCACAGTAGGGCGGCCGCAGCCCAGACGGCGGGATGCAACATCCCCGCCGCTTGGGCTGCCAACATCTCTCGTTTATTCGACTTGTAAATCAAGAGTCACCTCCGTGCTGTTGTGCGCCCCGTCCAACAGGATCACCGTCACCGTCGTGCCGCCCGCCGGATGCGACACGGGTACCGTCACTTCGCCCTGCCATCTGCCTTTCCCACCGTCCACCATCGCGACGCGCTCACCCCACGGCGTCACCACCGTCGCCCGCGCGATATTTCGTCCCTCCACCGATACCGATACCGGATGCCCCCGTTCGGCGGTCAGGGTTTCGAGGCGTTCCCGGTTCACCGTCGGTCCCGTGAGCCGATTCTGATACACCAGCGCGAACCGGGTGCGCATCCCGCTCTTGTGGACCACGATGATCGTGACCCGATACTCGCCCTCCGGCGTCCCGAACGGTATATCGAACCGCCCGTCCCAAAGGTTTTTCGCCGGGTTCCAGACAAGGTTTTTCACGTCGCCGTCGGGGAACAGTGCCACTACCAGTGTCGCGTCTTCCGGGGCGTGGACCGCGATATACGGGTCGCCACCCCCGCCGCCAATCGCCTCCGTGTTCGTCTGCACTTTCTGCTTGGCGAGCACGTTGCGGTAATATTCCAGTTCCTCCTGGGGGATTGCCAGCAGCGCGGTGAAGTTACTGACAACCATGAACCGTTGCGAAACGCGGATAATATCGGGCTGGAAATTGCGACGACCCGACATCTGCATCGCCGCGATGCGTTTGTCCGCCCAGAGCGACGCCGCCGGGTTGTCCACCACGCTCTTGACCCGGTTCGCCGAGAGCATGATCGGAACCGTGAACCGGGCACCGTTCTTGCCGCGCAGGCTCAAACGGACCACGCCCGGCTGGCTGTATCGCCCCATAATATGGATCTGTCCATACCGGTCTGTATCACCGAAACGGGTCGGGAGCGACATCCCGGTCAGCCCGTCACTGACGAGCCGCACCCGCGCGTCCCGGAACCGCTTCGGGGTGACTATCGTCGCCGCATAGTAGCCCTCCCTGCCGCCGACCATCGCCGAATAGACCGCCGCGTGCGCTCCTGCCTCCTCGTGCGGGACCGTGATCACCAGATTCTTGCGTGGCGCGAAATCCCGCTGGAACGTCACCGTGCGATACGTCCCCGCACGCCCCATCGCGAACGGAAACTTGCCGCCGTCCGTCTCGCCGACCGCTTTCGCCCCGATCCCGCGCCGTCCAGCGACCGCCACCCGTGCCTCGACCGCGAACGGCGTAGCGTTCCATTCGTACAGCCCCGGCGTTCCCTGGACCAGGGGCAATTCGAAGCGCAACCCGGACGCACTGGTTTGCAACATCTGCACCAGCGTGACATGGACCCGCAGGTCGCGTTTCGGCGCGACGGGAAAGATTTGGGCGTGGTAATTGGTCGCGGTCACGCGATCCATGATCCCCGGATCGCGCCCGCGACTGGTCACGGCGGAATAGATCTTCCACGCCTCGCCTTTGTCGTACATTTTGCCGGGAATAAAGCGGTCCCCGTAAAAGTAACCGAACTTCGTCAGCACCGTCCCGCGTGGCACCTCGAAAGTGACCGCGACTTCAATCGGCTTCTCATGATCGTTCCGGGCGGCGAACTCGATATTCGTCAGCGCGACCGGTCCCTGGATCGTCGTCCGGCTCTTCATAGATCGCAAAGGGAGCGATTCGCCCGTATCACGATTGTGAAACTCGAAATTAGACTGCTCCGGGGGCGGGAGGGTCGTACCCTCCTCCACACGGGCAGCAGCACCGCGCCCGAGAAAGAACAGAACGGTTATCAGCAACGACAGCACACAAAAACGCGGACCACGCATCGGCAGTTCCCCCTTGTACTACTACTGTAGTTAAACTACAGTAGTAGTACATATTACATCGAGACTACATGATTAGTCAAGAGGGTTTTATGTGCCAATAATGGGGTCGCCCGACGACTGCCCGCCAAATCAATCGTTCACCGCCACCGATTCCTCACCCTGCCGACATGTGCCGAAAGCAATCGGGCGCGTGATCATCCACAAGACCCACCGCCTGCATCCACGCATAAACGATGACTGGACCCACGAACTTAAACCCGCGCTTCTTGAGAGCCGCCGAGATCTCCTCCGAAAGCGGCGTCTTCACGAAAATCTCCCCGGTTTCGTTCCGGATCGGCGTACCTTTCACGAACGACCACGCGAACGCCGAAAAATCTTCGCCCGCCTCCGCCATCGCGATATAAATCTGCGCCCCGCGAATCGTCGCCTCGATCTTCGCCCGCGAACGGATGATGCCGGGATTCTGAACAAGCTGCGCAACGTCCTCCTCACCGAATCGGGCGACGACCTCCGGATCAAAGCTCGCAAACGCCTCCCGAAACGCCTCGCGCTTGCGTAGAATGATCTGCCACGACAACCCCGCCTGGAAGCCCTCCAACATCAGCGTTCCCCAGAGCGCACG
>JACMIS010000294.1 GCA_014381035.1 Armatimonadota bacterium | reverse complement strand
GTCGGAACGTCAGGCACAATATTGGGTGCCGAAAACGCCCCCTATGCTCGCCGAAGTATCATCCGGCGCGGAGTGCCGCCAGTAACTCCGCTTCCCTATCTCGGGTGAGCGATTTTGCGTATGCGTTTTCATCTGTCCGCGTCCGGTCCCAAGCGAGCGTGTCGGCGACGGTCTCGGCGAGCGGTCGGAACGTCAAGCCGCTCGCGACGGCGCGGGAAACGTCCACCTGACCAGCCTCCTCGGCGGTCTTCGGCGTGAAGATCGGCAACACCTGCCAGGATTCCACGCCCTGTTCGCTCAGGAACGATTCGGGGACGTACACGAACCGCGCTTCGGCTTCCGAAAGGTTCGCCGCCGCGCGACACGCGGGAAGCAGTTCGGCGAAGCGTACCGGCAGACCGTCGACGTTGCATATTCCCGTCGTGCCCGCTTCCAGCAAACGCAGGTTCCACTCGGCAAGGTCGCGCACATCGACGAACTGCGCGGCGGTGTTCTCATCTCCCGGCGCGAGAATATCCCCGCCCTGCGCGACGCGGTGAATCCAGTACGTGAAGCGGTCGGACGGGTCGTGCGGTCCGACTATATAGCCCGGTCGGATGATCAGTGTCCGCGTGTCGCCATAAACATCGCGCACCGCGTTCTCGCATAAAACTTTCAACCCGCCGTAGGTTTCGCCGGTCACCTCCTCGGTCGCGGGGTCGGCGAGCGTCGCCAGCGGCGAGTCCTCGGTCACGTCACTCACCGACCAATCGGCATACACAGAAACGGTGGAAATGAAGCAGTACGAACGGACGCTATCCTTCAGCGCGTCCGCCGACATCGCCACGACGCGCGGCACATACCCACACGTATCGATCACCGCGTCCCACGTCCCGCTGTCCGCCAGCCGCGCCAGATCGTCCGCCACGGTCCGGTCGCCAGTAACAGTTTCCACGGCGTCGCCGAACAAGCCGGGGTTATGCTTGCCGCGATGAAACAGCGTCACTTCATGCCCGTTGCGCAACGCCGCCTCCGCCAGATGCCGTCCCAGAAATATCGTGCCGCCCAGGATCAGTAGTCGCATAACTATAGGGTACCTTGAATCGGTGCGATTTTCACCGATGTTAGGGCGAGAGTATTTCTTCCGCCGACGGTTCCTTAACATTGCCTTAACGTAGGATGAGTACAATAAGATCAGTTCAGACATCCGACAATATCCGAATACGGATGCCGCCAGATCATCAGCCGGAGGAAGAAAGATATGTCACAGATTTCCCGCCCGTTGTACACGGTGGGTGCGCTTGTCGCATCAGCCTTAACGTTGTTAACCCTCGGAGCTCAGACCGCTCATGCTCAGAGCGTTTTCTTCAACGAAGTATTGTTCAACCCGCCCGGTGCGGACAACGGCTTCGAGTACATCGAACTCGCGAGCACCCTGCCGAGCACCAGCCTGACCGGTCTGACACTTCTGATCATGGAAGGTGAGAACGTGCCCGCCGGGACCGTTGATCAGGCAATCTCGCTTAACTCGTTCGTGACCGGTTCCAACGGTCTGTTACTTCTGCGTGACTCCGCCACCTTCACTCCGGCACCCGGAACCAGCGTCGTCACGGCAGATTTCGCCCCCGATATAGAAAATGGGGCGAACACATTCCTGATTGTTGATGGCTTTACCGGGTCGGTAGGAACGGATTACGATGCGAACAACGACGGCATCCTGGACTCGCTCCCCTGGACTTCGGTCGTTTCCGGTTTCGGCTATATCGACAACGCCTCCGGGTCGGGCGGGACGGACTATGTTTACGCCCTTCCCAACGTCGAAGTCGTCGGACCTCAAACAGGCTCTCCCAACGGCGGCGGGGTGGTAACACCAGATGCCTACGCCCGCATCAATGGGACGGGGTATGTGTTCCGCATAAATGGCGCGAACCCCGGTCCCTATACCGTGAACCCGAACTTCGTATCCGGTGCGGGCGCGACGGGCTATGTATTGACGCCGGGCAGCGCGAACGTTGTCGCCACGGTGCCGGAGCCGACCACGGTCGCCCTGTTCGGTTTTGGTCTGCTCGGCGGAATCGCGCTGAAGATCCGACGAAGCCGCCGCAGCGCGTAGTGTCATAACAGCAAATCCTAGCGAAGAGACGCGGTCAGCAAAAGTCCGCGTCTCTTCGCTCCTCTGGGTTCTCCGCGCTAAGGTTTAATCGTCGCCGAGGGAGTACGACGACCGTGCTTCGAGAGATAGAGCGAACTGCGTCGTCGCGGCTTCCGGCTTCGACGTTGCGACCGGTTCATAGTTCGAGATCATCAGTTCCGCACCAATCGCCGCGCCAGCCTGCTTATAGTTGTTCATGCCATACTGTAAACGCCATCCGTACAGCGCGGACTTGTCGAAACGCTCGCGCAGGATCGGGGCATCGTCGTAGGTGACGAGCCAGTCGTGCGGGCAAGCATGAACTATCTCCGCGAAGCGCTCGTGATCGAACCCGGTATGCAGGATGCCGTTCGCGCCATAAAGCCGGGATTGCGTCGCGGTCAGATACGGCGGGTCCAGAAACACGAAGACCGCATCAGCCGGTTCGCTTATCAGGGGTTCGTAGTCGCCATAAGTGATGCGGACGCCGGAAAGGAGCGGGGCAAGGTCGCGGACCCGCTCAATCGCGGAATGCGTCCACCGCCCCGCGAACGCGCCCTGCGAATACCCGCCCGCTTCGATGGTGCCGGAAAACGTGATCCGGTTCAATGCGAAGAAGCGGGTCGCCCGGTCGAAATCAGTTAAAGTCTCCTTGTCCACACCCCGAAGCCGTTCGAAGAACGCCCGTCCGTCCGTCTCGCGGTCTCGGATTCGGTGCAGTTCATCTGCCAGCACGTCGGCGTCCGCTTGCGCGGCTTTCCAAAAACAGACCAGATCATAGTTCAGGTCATTTATCCAGCATCGGACATCGGGGAATTGTTGACGGACATAGCAAAACACCGACCCGCCCCCAACCATCGGTTCGCGGTACTCGGTGAATCGGGCGGGCATTCGCGCGGCGATCTCGGCGATACCGCGCGACTTGCCGCCTGGATAACGCAACGGACTTTTGATCACGCGGCGTTGCCCCCAATCTCTATCGTAAAGCCGTTCGCCGTCGCTTCCTGTCCGAGCAAAGAAATCGTGCTCTTGTGTCGCGCCGTGAAAATGCCGACGTTTGCCGCGAAGAAATCAGCCAGCACATCCGGCTCACACGGCAGACGCACGGAGGAGCGGACGCCCGAACCGGTCAATTTCAAACGAGTGGAGAACGGCAACCGTTCGCCGTCGTGTTCCAGACGGTCGAGGTTTGAGAACAAAATCAGTTTGAACAAACCGTCTTTGATGTCGGAGAGCGGCGGAAGAACCCCCTTCGTGTTCTTCGACTCTTGCAGAATGGTCACGCCGTTCGCGAAAACGATCTCGTCCGCCGTAAGGTGATACACGCCGCCCAGATAGTTTTCGATGGCGAGAACCGCTTTGGCACCGTCGGACAGATATTCGAGGCGGTGCGCGGTGCCGCTTTCCCGAACCGCCGCGCCTGCCGAGCCGCGAAGAGAACGGATGCGGAATTCGCCATAGTCGGCAATCACGGAGTCCAAATACCGCTCTTGGGAGGTGCGATTGTGGACCGCGACTCCGGTACGCGCACTGATCTGTTCGTAGGCATCTAGTGCTTGCCGGTAGGTTTGTGCGAACCGATTTTCGAAGAGGGTGCGGTTCCAATGTAGGGCACTCTGCTTGTAGGTGATGATCTCCGCGATCTGGTCGTTCACCGCGTCGGCGTCCAACTTTTGCCCGGTCAGGCAATCTTTCGTGCCCCGCTTGACAGTTCGGTTTTTGCTCGCGTTTTTGTAGTAGCCGAGGACGACGTACACGTTGAGCAGATTCATCCACGACACCGTGGAATACTGGATGCGGTCGAGGTCGGCGTCCGCCCCTCATCTTTAAGAACAGGGATGACCGTGATTCGGAGCGGCGCGTTAAACGTGTTGTAGACGCGCTCGAAAGGATAACTACGGGTACGCTTCGGAGAAACCCAACGTGAGTAAGCGGCTTGCCCTGCGGCAAAGGTTATGACGCCCGAGGGCGCGACGCCGTTTATGTCGAAGCCACCTAACTCATAAGAAGTGAGTGGACTCGCGAGGCAAGCCGTATAGCGCACGTCCCGAATAAAACCAGTCAAATGTATCGCATCAGCCACGGTGACCATTATATCGTGACTGGATGCCGCCTTACGGGCGCAAGACCAACAGCTTCGTAGCCAGGGGTTGGGTCGTATCCTCTGGATTTTGAAGATTGACGGAATGCACCTCGATGCCGGAAGCGTTTTCAATAGCGGTACGATCCGGTTCAGGGAGGGAGAGATATTTTTCTGCTCGCATGACGGCGACTAGACGTGGCTCACTTTCGAAATTGACTGATTGGGTGTTGAACGCGGCGGTGAGGAGACGTATCGGGTTTGTAATGGACCCTCGCCCCGGCAAGTAAAATGCCTTCGTTTCGGGCGAATAGATACGTAATTCGTCGCCTGAGTTTCGCTCGAAGGTGGCATTTGACGGCGCGAAACAATCGCCGTATATCATCCAAAGGGTAGTAAGACGACGCGATTCCTCCACCCCGATGGCATAGATCATGTCGCGTTCGCTCCAAGGTTCGCAGTTGCGAGCGGAAGAAGTCAGACCGGGATACGTTGGGTACAGTTTCTGCATCGCATACGCACTGTTTAGTTGCAGGTGTAGGCTGTCGCGCGGGACCCGTAATATCTGAACGGCGTCTCCGTTTCGCAACATCATATCGGGCGGATTCGTCGGGTTGCCGAGGTAAACCAGCGACGCCGCTAAAAGTTCGATACGTTGTGACCGGGGCGTGTCAGGAGGGATCGATGCGAAGGCATTCTGTAGTGATATATCCAACGCGTCTCCCTCGCCATTAATGGGATTTTGGGCGATGCTCATAAAAGTGGTAAGTATATTGGTCATGTCGAAAGTTTTACTGCCCTCATTGCACCAATAGCGGAAAAGCAACGGAAAAACGGGTTGCAAATGAACCTTTAAAACGCAGTCGGCTTACCGCTCCTTTTCCCGGTATAATTGAGGGTACGCACCGGCTTCGCGCCGGTTCCCCATATTCAGATACAGGATCAACCATGTTCGCCCTCAATTTCTATAACGAGCTTTATGGCGACGCCCTTCGCAAAGGGCGCAAGACCGCCACGATTCGCCTCGGCGATAAGTCCGACAAATATCAGTCCGGGCAGATCGTCTGGGTCACACTCGGTCAGCGGTTTGGAAGACATACGAAACTATTCACCGGTATTTTAGACGCCGTGGAAGTCAAGACCGTGCGCGAACTGTCGCCCCGCGATATTCAGCGGGAAAACCCGGAGTTTCGCGCCCACGAAGATATTCTGCACCTCCTGTCGCGGGTTTACTCGCGGGACGTGACGCTCGATGATACGGTCACGATCATCTATTTTTCACCGATAGACGAATACGGTTTGGACGGCGTAACGAGTTAAACCGGAGTTCCTATTTTGCTTTTCGTGCCCCCTATCCCTGCGCTGGTTGCCGCACCATCCACTCCAACTTACGCGGATTCTCTATCGCTCGCCGTTTCACGCATGGAAACCGAGCGGCATAAAGACGCACTCAAACCGCTGAAGTCGGCTCTAACGCTGGACCGCAACGATCCGCTGGGGGTACTGACACTCGCCACACTTTACCTGCATGCCGGTTCGCCGGAACGCGCCGCGAAGGAGTTCGCCCGCGCCCGCCGCCTCGCGCCCGCGGAGCCGCTTGCCGTCTTCGGGGCGGCACTCGCGGACCTTTCCGCCGGGCGC
>JACMIS010000293.1 GCA_014381035.1 Armatimonadota bacterium | reverse complement strand
GTGCCTGGGTAGGCGTGTTCTCGGCGCAAATGTCGGGCGAACCACACGACTGGAGCACGGAAGAGGTTGCATTGCTGGAATCGGTCGCCGAGCGCATGTGGCTGACGCTGGAGAACGCGCGGTTGCGCCAGTCAGAGCAGACCGCCCTGATCCGACAACGCCGTTTTCTACGCGAAGTGCTGTTCAGCCTGACAGCGGGCAAGCTTACCCTGTGCGATACCGAAGCCGACCTACCCGCGCCGCTCACACCGATGTCGGAGGAGATCGAACTGTCGCGTTCTGAACTCCGCTCGCTACGCGTCGAGGTGGAATCGGTCGCGGAAACGATCCGATTACCCAAGGAGCGATTGCACGATCTATTGACGGGTACCGGCGAGGGAGCGATGAACGCCGTGGTGCATGGCGGTGGCGGCACGGGACGTATTTTCGCGGATCGGGAGCGCGGGATCATTCAGGTGTGGATGCGCGATACGGGGAGCGGTATTTCCGAGGAGGCACTGCCTCGTGCTTTGGAAAAAGGGGCTTCCACCGCCGGAACGCTCGGGCACGGCTTCTGGATGATCCTGCACACGTGCGACCGGGTCTGGCTGCTCACCGGCGCGGGCGGCACAACGATTGTTCTGGAGCAAGACCGCACCTCGCCCGAACCCGAGTGGTTACGCGACGTGGACCTTGGTGTATGATTTGCTATCATGCAGTACGACACACAAACCTACGAATTGCGGACCGATGAAGGCAAGTTGTTAAAAAAATTAAATTGCCCGATACATAAAGAATGGTCGCAGTTGCATGTGATTCCCGGTGATGAAACGAAACGCCGCTGTGGGGTTTGTGAAAAGTCGGTCGTAAATCTGGTCGGGAAAAGTGACGAAGAAGCGGAGGCACTTTTCGAGAAATCTCCGGACTGTTGTGTCTGCATCGTTCGGGGCTCGCGCAACGTCCGCGTATACCGACATAAGGACGCAAGCAAACCGGACCCGTGCCCCTTTCGCCGTATTCGAACCGCTCGCGGTGAAGATGCCATCAATCAGGCGGCGAAAGACGGACTCTGGCCGTTGGTGATGAAGGTAGAACAATCCCGAAAAATCTATACGTGGATGGCCGTCTACCAGAACGAACAGACCGGCGCAGTGTTGACCGTCGGGGATTCGCGTTACCTACCGGAGTCGCCGTGGAAACGGATCATCAAGCCGTTCTCTTTTTACCCCGATCATTTCGAGCACAAGATCGCCGCGTATCTGATACCGAATGATCTGGCGGTCGGGGAACGCGTCTTCCTGGTTGATCTGATCGAGGATCTTGTCGCGGTCTATGGGAATCAGGAGCATACGTCCCGGTTGGATTCCGCCTACGCGATTTGGACCGGAAAAAAATTCAGGGTGGAATGGAGTGAATGGAGAGACGCGGACCGCTTTATCGGGTAGTCGAAGCAGTTAACGTTTGCCAATACCTCCGATCCGCGCGATAATGTCACAGGCGATGATGCTCTTGTAGGAACTTTAAAAACCATGAGCATACTAACCGTTTCCAACATCGCCAAAAGTTTCGGGTCCGACCTGCTTTTCAGCGAAATCAACTTTGTACTCGCCCCCGGTCAGAAGATGGGACTCATCGGGCGCAACGGCGGCGGCAAAACCACGCTCCTGAAGATCATTCTCGGGCAGGAAACGCCGGACCCGAGCATCGTGAGCGGCGTCCCATTGCCCGCCCGCGTCGCGCTGGCACCGGGGCGGCACCTCGGCTATCTGCGGCAGGAAGCACCGGTACACCCCGAGCACACCATCGGCGAGGAGATTGATGTCGCGCTCGGACCTATCCGCGCGATCCAGGCGCGCATCACCGAATCCACGCACGCGATGAGCGACGCCAAGACCGACGCCGCGATGGAGCGGGCGATGGAAGCGTACACCGCCGCGCACGATGAATTCGAGGCACGGGGCGGCTATGCGGTCGAGGACGAGCGCGATGCGGTTCTGCTACGACTCGGATTCGGTCCGGAAACATTGCATAAACTTGTCGGTTCCTGCTCGGGGGGAGAGCAGACGCGACTCGCGCTGGCGAAACTGGTTCTCACACGCCCCGACTTACTGGTTCTGGACGAACCGACGAACCACCTCGACATCGCCGCGACCGAATGGCTGGAACAGTTCGTCAAGGAGTACCCCGGCGCGGTTTTGCTCGTCAGCCACGACCGCTATTTTCTGGATGCCGTCACCGACACGACCGCCGAACTGGAGTTCCAGAGGCTCACGGTGTACAAGGGCAATTACTCGCACTTCCGCCGCCAGAAGGAAGAGAAACTCGCGGTACAACAGGCGGCATACGAGAATCAGCAAGCCGAGATCGAACGGCTGAAAGGTTTGATCAAGCGGAACATGGGCGCGGACGCCAACGCGAGCAATATCCGCCATAAGACCCAAGGGCGCATCGAGCGCATGGATAAGATCGAAGCGGTCAAGACCGATACGAGCCGGGTCAAGGCGCGCATCGACGCCGCCGGTGCTGGGCGCATCGGGCGCGAAGTCGTCCGCATTTCGGAACTGTCGAAAACCTACGGCACGCGCACTTTGTTCAGCCGCTTGAACGCCGTCATCGAGCGTGATGAGCGGGTGGGCTTGGTCGGACCGAACGGCGCGGGGAAAACGACGCTGGTAAAGATACTGCTCGGCGACGAAAAGCCGACCACGGGAACGCTCGACTTTGGAAACAATGTCAAACCCTCGTACTTCTCGCAACACGCGACCGATGACCTTGACGTGAACATCACGGTACTGGAAAGCCTCTGGGGTGCCGCGCCGGGCTGGACCGAGACCGAGGCGCGGAACCACCTTGCCCGCTTCCTGTTTACCGGCGACGACGTGAAAAAACGGGTCGGATCGCTCTCGGGAGGCGAGAAGAGCAAACTCGCCTTATCACGGATGCTCCTGAAGCCATGTAACCTGCTGATTCTGGATGAACCGACGAACCACCTGGACATCGAATCTTGCGAAACCCTGACCGAGATGCTGGCGGGGTATCAAGGAACGTTGCTTTTGATTAGCCATGACCGGTATCTGCTCAACGCGGTGACGACGAAGACGCTCGGTTTCACTGGCAACGGTGGGGCACTGGTGGTCGAAGGAAACTATGCGGCGTGGCGCGAGGCGCAGGCGACTCCGCCCGCTCCGAAATCCCCTCCGACACCAAAGCCGAAGATAGCTGCCCCTATCACACCGGAACCCGTGCGTCCCGCGTTCCAGGGTAGCTCGCGTGACCATTCCAAAGCGCGTGCCCGGGCGCAGGACGCCGTCGAGAAAGCGGAGCACGTCGTGCAAACCCGCGAGTCGAAACTCGCCGAAGTCGAAACCGCTCTGGCGTCCGGTAGTCCGAAGAACGACATCGTCGCTCTCGCCGCCGAACACACCCGGCTCCGTGAAGAAGTGGACGCCGCTGTCGCCGCATGGGAAAAAGCGGTCGCCGAGCAGGAAGCGTTGGGATAAATGTCCGGGGTGTCTACCCCCGACGCGGGAATCGACGCGCCGTCCTGCAAAAATACGGCGCGTCGGACGAGAAGCGGGAAACATTGGTCGCGGATCTCGGCGACAGCGCACAATGGCTTCTTCGTTCCGCTACCGAATCGGGCGTCACGACGCTGGCAAACATGCGCATTCCGGACTTCTCGCAACTCGGCGAACGAATGATTACGATGCGAGATAAACGGATTGCGGACCGCCGCGAGAGGCTCGTAGCTGAGATAAATGGTGCGAAAAACGAATCGGATTGAGTGGAAGTTTCAGCACTGTCAAAACCGCAGATTCCTCCGTCCGTCAAAAGTAGTGTGGATTTGACGAATGCTATTTAACAGATTTTGTTGCCTGAGACGAAGTGGACCTGATAAAGTTTGGTACAGTACAAACACTTTTGTTTCACAAGCCGATTTTGTCAAATGCGCGCTACTCCAAAACTTGCGCTTGAATAGGAACCGCACTGATGCGTATCGCACACGCTATAACCGGAGCAGTCGCCCTGCTTGTCGGAGTTAGTTTTGCTCAACTCCCGTCCCGCTCCCAGAATACTCCCAAACCACTCTCCGCCGCCGGAAAATCGGCCTTCTTTACGAAAGAGGTTCAACCGCTTCTGAAGGCGAACTGTGTTGGTTGCCACACGGGCGAAAGTGCGGGCGGTGGTCTTGATCTCAACAGCCGCGTCGCCGTCCTAAAAGGGGGCGCGTCCGGTCCCGCCATCGTTCTGGGTGACCTGAAGAAGAGCTTACTCCTACGGGCGGTGCATTACGACGGTCGGCAGATGCCGCCTCAGGGCAAGATGTCGCAAGCGAAGATCGCCATCCTCACGCGCTGGGTGGAACTGGGCGCACCGTGGAGCGCGACGAAGACGGCAGCCGAAGTCGCTACTGCCCCCGCCCCGCACGGACCCCCACCCGTCAACGCCCAGACGATGCAATTCTGGTCGTTCCAGAAAGTGAAACGTCCCGCGGTGCCCCGCGTCAAGAACGGGAGTTGGGTTCGGACGCCCGTGGATGCGTTTGTGCTGGCGAATCTGGAAAAGAACGGTCTCAAACCCGCGCCTGCCGCGAACCGGGCGGCCCTGATCCGACGTGCCTATTACGATGTGACCGGTCTGCCGCCGACACCGGCGCAGGTGCGTGTGTTTGTCGGCGACCCGTCGCCCAACGCCTGGGAGAAGGTAGTGGATCAGCTTCTCGCCTCGCCGCAGTACGGGGAGCGTTGGGGACGGCACTGGCTGGACCTCGTTCGCTATGCGGAAACGAACTCGTTCGAGCGCGACGGCGACAAGCCGTTCGTCTGGCGGTACCGCGATTACGTGATCAACTCGTTCAACGCCGATAAACCCTACGACCGCTTTATCCGCGAGCAGTTGGCGGGCGACGAACTGCCGGACGCTTCTCCCGAAACCATGATCGCGACGGGGTATTACCGCCTCGGGACCTGGGATGACGAACCCTCCGATCCCGAGCAAGCGACGTTCGACGAACTGGACGATATTGTTTCCACGACGAGCCAGACGATGCTCGGTTTGACCGTCGCTTGCGCCCGGTGCCACGATCACAAGATCGACCCGATCCCGCAAAAAGATTATTACAAGATGCTGTCGTTCTTCCGGAACGTCAAGCAGTACGGGGTTCGTAGTGGTGAATCGGTCGAAGCCGCCTCGATACGGTCCATCTCCCCGCTGGAAGAGCAGGACCGGTTTAAGCGGGAGAACGAGGAATACAGGGCTGCGGTAGGCAAGCTCAATGAACAACTTGCTGCGGTAGAAGTTCTTGTAAAGCCCACGCTTGGTGGCGGGGAAATAGACGACTTCAAACATGAGGAAAACCGCGTCCACCTCGGTAAGAAGCGCGTACCCAAAGTAATCAGCGAGGGGCAGTTCGTCGCATACGAACGAATGACCGCCGAGCGTACTAAACTTCGCGGAGCACCGCCGAAGGGGTTAGAGAAAGCCCTGGTCGTTACCGAGGCGGGCAGCAAGCCGCCGCCGACCCATCTACTGATACGCGGCAGTGCGCACGCGCCGGGTGAGGAAGTGCAGCCGGGATTCCTTTCCGTGCTTGCGCCGCCGAAACCCGTCTTGCCGACCATGAAGCCGGACGCCCCGACCAGCGGTCGGCGCACCGCACTCGCGGACTGGATTACCAGTCCCGGCAACCCACTGACAGCGCGAGTGATGGCGAATCGGGTCTGGCAGTTCCACTTCGGACGCGGCATCGTTCGTACCCCGAGTAACTTCGGGTTCATGGGACTCGCCCCGACCCACCCGGAATTGCTCGATTATCTCGCCACGGAACTGGTGCGCGGCGGATGGCGGTTGAAACCGCTCCATAAGCAGATTTTGATGTCGAGCACGTATAGTATGTCGTCGAAGGCGAACACCGCCGCACTCGCCAAGGACCCGGAGAACGACTGGCTCTGGCGATACGACATGCGTCGCCTGAGTGCCGAGGAAGTACGCGACTCGATTCTGGCGGCGAGCGGCAACATCAACTTCAAGATGGGCGGACCGAGTATCAAGGTCAAACTTCCCGACGAGGTGCTGGCAGGACAATCGGTGCCGGGATCGGGTTGGGATCTTTCCTCACCGGCGGACCAGGCACGGCGTAGCGTTTATATCAAGTCCAAGCGGTCGCTCGCCGTTCCGATTCTGGCGCGGTTCGACGCGCCGGAAACCGATGCGACGTGCCCGGTTCGATTTGCGACCACGCAACCGACACAGGCACTCGGAATGATGAACAGTGCCTTCTTAGCGGAGCAGGCGCAAGTGTTCGCGACCGCGATCAAGAAAGACGCCGGTTCCGACCCCGCCGCACAGGTGAAACTGACCTTGTGGCGCGTCTTCCAACGTGCTCCCACGGAGCGAGAAATCAAACGCGGTCTTGCATTGCTGACCGATCTGCAGACAAAAGACAACAAAACCCGCGACGAAGCATTGACGGCGTTCTGCCTGGTCGCGTTGAACCTGAACGAATTCATCTATCTGGATTAAAAACATCATGGAAAAAGATTTTTGCGGACGAACACGACGACAGGTCCTCTGGGAAGCCGGGGGCGGGTTTGCATCGGTAGCACTCGCCACGATGCTCGGGACGGACGGTTTTCTGGCAAAGCAGGCGGTCGCCGCCGACGGGAAATCGGAATGGAAAAACCCGCTCGCCCCGAAAACCCCGCACTTCCCGGCGAAGGCGAAGAGCATCATTTTTCTGTATATGTACGGCGGTCCCAGCCATATTGACACCTTCGACTATAAACCGGCGATGAAGGGCATGGATGGCAAGACGATTGATGTCAAGACCTTCGGGCGCGGCGGGCATAAGAACCAGGGGCGAATCGTCGAACCGAAGTGGAACTTCAAGCAGTACGGGCAATCGGGCAAATGGGTGTCGGACCTGTTCCCGCATCTGGCGACCTGTGTGGACGATATTTCGTTCATCCATTCGATGACGGCGGATTCGCCGATCCATGGCTCGGCGATGCTACAAATGAATACGGGCAAGATCCTTTCCGGTAGCCCCTGTCTCGGTTCGTGGGTGAACTACGGACTCGGTAGCGAGAACGAGAACCTGCCCGGCTTCGTGGTCATGCTCGACCCGCGCGGCGGTCCGATCAGCGGTCCGAAGAACTGGAGCAGCGGCTACATGCCCGCGACCTATCAGGCGACGACGATTGCCGCGACCGCGAACCCGATTCTGGACCTGAAACGTCCGGAACAGTATACGGACGCCGCCCAGCGACGCCTCTTGG
>JACMIS010000292.1 GCA_014381035.1 Armatimonadota bacterium | reverse complement strand
TCTCATTATAGAAATCAATTATGCAAATCAAACGTAACGTGGTGGTCGCGACCGCCCTTTTCGCGGCGGGCATCACGCTCGCCGCTCTGGAGACCGAACCTGTTTTTGGCGCGGATGCTCTTCCGCCTCTCGCTTCGGCGAAACCGGTACAACTGCCGCCCGTTGTGGAACGAACCCTGCCGAACGGCTTGCGCATCGTTCTGTTGGAAGACCACCTGCAACCGTCGCTTTCGATACGGCTGGCGATTCCGGCAGGCGCGACGCGCGACCCGCAGGATAAAGTAGGACTTGCCGACGCAACGGCGGCTTTACTCGACCAAGGCACGACGACGCGCACCGAGGACAAGATCGCCGATACGATAGACGGTCTGGGCGCGAGCCTGAGTGCGTCCGCCGATTCGGACTATCTGTTCGTTTCCGCGTCGGGGCTGGCGAACTACGCCGACACCCTTTTCGACCTGATGGCAGATATCACGCTTCGCCCGATCTTTCCCGCCGACGAATGGGAGCGACACCGCACCCGGACGCTCTCGGGAATCACCGCCGATCTCGCCGACCCGTCGTCCGTGGCGAGTTCGGTGCTGGCGCGGCGCGTGTTCGGAGCGCACCCTTACGGCAATTATGAATCGGGAACGCCGGAAACACTGGCAACAATCACGCCCGCCGATTTGAAAACGTTCCACGATACCTATTTCGTGCCGAATGGCGCGGTACTGTTTCTGGTCGGTGACATCACGCCCGCAAAGGCGGAAGAGTTGGCAAATAAGTATTTCGGCGAGTGGCAGAAGAAAGACGCCCCCCCGGCACCTACCGCGCCGACAACGAGTGCGCAGGCGAAAAACCGCGTCACCATCATTGACCGTCCCGGCTCGGAGCAGACCGAAATCCGCATCGGTTCGCTGGTCGGCTCCTACGCCGACCCGGACCGGACCGTGGTCAATGTCGCGAACGCCGTTCTCGGCGGGGGCGGTTTCGAGGGACGGCTGATTAAGGAAATCCGCGTCAAACGCGGCTTGACCTACGGCGCAAACTCATCGTTCTCGCGGCAGAAGGACGCCGGGATCTTCACCATTTCCACGTTCACGAAACCGGCGACGACCGGCGAGGCGGTACAGATCGCCCTGGACGAAACGATGAAATTGGCGAAAGAGGGTCCGACTACTACCGAACTGGGCGAGCGAAAAACCTACTTGACCGGATCGTTCGCGGTCGGAGTCGCTACCGCGCAAGGCGTGCTGGGACGCGTCGTTCCGGCGATTCTCTACGGGCGCGGTGCGAGCGAGATCGGCGAGTACGTCGGCAAAGTCGAGGCGGTGACGCCGGATTCCGCCCGCGACGCGCTGAAACGGGCGGTTCCTGAAACCGGTCTGGAGATCGTTCTCGTCGGGGATGCGAAGGCGATTCAGGAGCAGGTGGCGAAGTTCGGCGACGTGACCGTGATCGAGTCCGAGGACCTGGACCTGAACGCACCCAATCTGCTGAAGACCAAGCCGGACACGTCCACCGCCTTCGGCGAAAATGACGAGGCACGCACCGCCGGGGCGAAACTTTTGGCGGATACCATCGCGGCGCACGGCGGAGACGCGTTCGTGAATATCAAGACGCTGAAGATTTCCGGCACCGGCGAGTTTTCCACGCCGCCACAAGCGGGCGGCTTGACGATTCCGCTCGACTCGTTCACGCTGACGACCGCGACCGGGGGCAAAAGTCGCCTTGCCGCAAACTCCGGATTTGGCGACCTACTGTTCGTGGCGCGGGGCGAGGGCAAGGGCGGTTTCGCGGTGTTCGGCGGTCAGACGCAGGAGTTGCCCGCCGATCAGGTCGGCAACATCGAGCCGACCGAGTTTCTACGCTCTGCGGTTCTAAAAAAATACCCGGTAGCGGCAGTAATGGACGATTCCGCCGAGAAAACGACGGATGGAAAATCGCTCGTCACCTATGAAGTGCGTAGCGACAAGGGGGATGTGACCCGCGTTTTCGTGGAGTCCGACACGAAGCGCGTACGTAAACTGGTCGCCAAACGCCCTCGCGGCACGGCAACCGTATTTCTGGATGGCTACGCGAAACCGATAAACGGTGTCCTGCTACCGGGTACCTTGCGCGTCCAGCAAAACGGTGCCGATGTGTTCAAATTGACCTTTGCCAAAACCGAGATTGATACTACGGTCGCTGACACGCTGTTCGAGAAGCCGTAGACTGTTCCTTTTTTTTTTGTCCTTCGCGGACGGCACCAACG
>JACMIS010000291.1 GCA_014381035.1 Armatimonadota bacterium | reverse complement strand
TGAAACATTTTTGCGGTTCCTTATCAAAATTAAAACATCAGAAGGGACTTACGGCAAATAAAGCGCGGAGACTCTGTCGTCATTTTTCCGCGTCGCAGATAAAGAATCCTTTATTTTGCCCCCATCTGCCATGGCACCGTAGGTGTTGTAGCCACAGTGAATGTCAGCAATGCCAAGTGCCAGAATCGCTTCGAGGGGGTAATGCGCCGGTGTCAAATCCCTAAAACGGTGAAACTGCTCTTCCTCTTCGGAGGGGCATTTCACCTTTCTGCTTTCCTGTCGTCCGAGCCTCATCGAATTCGATTTTCTTCGTTTCCACGGCGGAGTTCGCAAGCGCGACTTTGGAGATTTGACCGGTGTACGCGGCGGCGAGCGCGGAACTTGCGGCTTGTGCGGGGGCAATGTGGGTGGTGACCAGTCCAGCAGTCGCAAGGCTATTGTTCAGCACGGTGAAAAAGTTGGTTGACCACGCGACAAAATCGGCGTCGGAGCGGGGATAAAGTCTGCGGCGGGCATAGGGATCAGAATCTTTCTTTCGACGAACGCAGGGCTACGGTCGGCGTTCGGAGTGTTCCGTTCTACAAGGGGAAGGGCAACATCGCCAAACGGAACGGTAACGTTCCAAATGTTGCCCTGAACATCGGAGACGTTACCGTTCCGTTTGACGATGTTGCCCTTAGATTCGCCGGATACATACTGTTGTTCGTCAGGCAGTGAGCGGTGTTCGGCGACTGATGGTGTTAACCGACTCCGAACACGTCCTTGAAGTAGTCCCAATCGGGTTCGACCTCTTGACGAATCAAGGAAACCTGCCCGACGTGATACGCCGTGTGCTGACACATTTGCCCCAATTTGACGGCGATTTTGCCTTCGGAACCCCAGAGCGTGACCGGTGTATCCAGCGCGGCGTCGCCATATTTCTCGTCGACAAACGCGGCGGTAGCGTCACCGATTGCATCGTGTAGCGCGAAGATTTGCATCGGGGACAGGGACGCAATTTCCCGCTCCGCTTCGTCGTGTCGCTCTGTGTGCCGGTTTATTTCAAACGGCTCACCCTTCAGCATAGCGAGAACGCCGCGGTCAGTGGCGAGTAGGTGAACGAAAATCTGCCGGATGCTGTTGCAGTGCGGCAGGGGTTTGGCATCCCAGTGTGCTTCGGGCATCGTGGCGATGTGCCGCTTCAAATCCTCTCGCGCTTCCTTCATATCGGCGAGCGTATCGTCAATCGTAAAACTCATCAATCTTTCCTCCTGTGATAAACGTAAACGTATTTTTATGGTTTCGTGACTTGCTCCCTGTGTCGCGGTGGCTCTTTGTTTACCGCGCCACTACCCCGGTTAGCGGTATACTACGCTCTCAACACCCCGCCCGGAAAGGACATAACGCCGTATGATTATGACTCAACCCCGTGACCCCAGATTTATCACCACTCGTCGTGGCGGCACTCTGACTGACGCTGACCATCACCGTCTCGCAACATGGGCTGCCGTGTGCGCGGAGCACGTATTGCCTTTCTTTGAAGAGGCGCGACCGGAGGATGACCGACCGCGATTGGCTATCGCGCAAACCCACGCATGGGTTCGCGGCGAAATCACGATGACCCAAGCCCGTGCTGCGGCGGGGGCGGCAAACGCGGCGGCAAGGGATTTGAGCGGCGCGGCGCGATACGCCGCGTATGCGGCGGGTCAGGCGGTTGCGGTCGCGCACGTCGCGGCACACGAATTGGGCGCGGCGGCCTACGCAATTAAGGCGGCACAAGCGGTATCTCCTGTTGGCGAGAGCGATAAAGCCCGCTTTGAGGAGTGTCGGTGGCAACGTGAGCGGCTTCCCGAAGAAATCCGAGAACTTGTTCTTGATGACCAGCGGTTGCGTAATCATGCGTGTTGGTTCGTGTTCGACGATGAATCAATCGCGTAGATGTCGGGCTTGACCGGGTTCCGCAAAAGCGCGGCGAGGTTGTCGAACGGGACGCGCCCTTGCGAAGTGCGGCAGAGTTCGGCTTTCGCCTCCGTGCCGTAGGTGCGCCACAGCACCGGCGCGATTGAAAACGATGGGATAAGCCCTAAGACCGTGCCGATGCAGATAGCCCCGAACAGGCGACGACGCGAAACACCGACCGAATCCGCCATCTTAAAGGCGTCGAAATGGTGCGGCATCGGCATACAGTGCCATGTTGAAACAGGATCGGCGGCTTCGCGGGAAAGGACCGAAGCCGAACCACGAAACGAGAGACGAGCAAGCAGCACCGCAGGTAACAACGGTCCAACGTGTTCGCGGAAACTGCGTTTCCGCTACGTTGGCACCGTTCGCCACCCAGGGAGTACCCGACAAAAAGAAAGAAATCAGTTACGCGTGGATGTTGGTTCACCGTAGAGAATGCCGCGTCCGTCGGTGCCGATGTAGACGCGCCCGAAAACGCGCGGATCGGCGGCGATGCACCG
>JACMIS010000290.1 GCA_014381035.1 Armatimonadota bacterium | reverse complement strand
CTGGCGCGGGGGAATCTGGGGGTCGAAGGCGATACTTCGCACCGCGTTCGTGCGGTTCTGGCGACGGATCATTCGCCGTACATGAACCGTTGCATCGACCTGTTATTGCGCTTTAGGCCGCAGGGATTGGAACACATCACTGTTTTGACGGCGTATCCTGAGGACAGTTTAGACAGCATTCAATCGTACCTTCCCAACCTCGCGGTCAGTCCCGCCGCCGCGATACGCCGCGATCTGGAGGAACGGAACCATTCGCTCGTCCGGCGGTTGACCGATGCTTTCCGTCCTCTATCGACCACGGTTTCGTCGCAGGTGTCGGGCGAGCCGGTGGAATGCGCGATCACCCGGACCATGGAGGTGACCGGGGCGGATCTGCTGATCGTCGGGGCACAGGGGCACACCCTGATGGAGCGGCTAACCCTCGGCAGCGTCTCATTCCGCCAGGCGATGACCGCTCCCTACTCGGTGATGATATTGCGTGTCGGACGTGCCGAAGCAGAGGAGATACGTCCCGGTACAAAGAAGGCGGACGACAAGATCGCCGATTCTGGTATCAGCGGCACAGTGGTTCAGTGGTGAGTAAGCGAGGAAAGGCAAAGAAATGATTATCGAGGGTAACGATTACGAGACGAAGTATCTCGACGAGAAGGATGGTTTCCGGTGTGAAATAACAGGGCGCAATCATGCGGATCGCGGCACCGGCTGGGGACTCACCCAGGACGAAGCATTTGACATCGCATTGGCGGATTACCGCGCCAACCGGGAAATCAGAGAAAACGACTTCGTGGATAAGGCCAGAACCGAAGTATCAAACGTGAAGTGATGTTTCTCAAGATGAGCGTGAACCGATAACGGAACAAATGGATGGGTTTCGGAAGCGGATCGTTAAAACTCGATGAGGTTGCCTCACTCTCCGGCAGCGAGCAGGTCTGCGCATTCACGGGTGATGGCGGCGTCTTCGCGGGTCGTTAGCACGAGAACACGAACGGGAGTGTCGGCGGCGGAAACGTCCGCGTCGCCGCCGAGCGTTTCCGTATTCTTGGTCGGGTCGAGGCGTATGCCGAGGAAGTCGAGTCCATCACAGGCGGCGGCGCGGACGGCGGCACTATACTCGCCGACCCCCGCCGTGAGCACGAGTACGTCCAGCCCGCCGGGCGCGGGCAACATCGCGCCGATATGCCAGCGCAAGCGGTGGATGAATGTGTCGAAGGCGAGTCGCGCCGCTCATGCCCATTTGCCATCGCCGCAATCACTTCGCGCATATCGCCGGAAACGCCCGATACCCCTTTCAGACGCGCTTCAGCGATTCGCGCAATAGCGGGTTATCGAGCAGGTAGATCTGCCCGACGGAGAGGTAGTTTGCCGCCCCCCAGTAAGCATCTATCTTTTGGAATTCGTCGGGCGCGAGTTCAGGGCGGGTGTTGAGGAATTGCAAGGTTGTTCTTCTTTCAGGAGCGAGATCGGGACGGCGAGCATTCGACAAGTGCAGGACTACCCATACGTTGGCTTCTGGGGCCAACCCATCGGCGAGTCCTCGAAGTCGGACTGCCGCCCATAGGGGGTCAAGTCCAAGAGACGAAAACTATCCGTGACACTCTCGACGCCGCGAGCATAGGCGGAGTAGGTATGGAAAAGATCGTCATTGTTGCGAAAAAAGACGCTCAAACCGTGTGCTTCACCTGCCTCGTCGGACTCTTCCCTATAGTTGTACTCGGTGGGGGCGACGTTT
>JACMIS010000289.1 GCA_014381035.1 Armatimonadota bacterium | reverse complement strand
GCAGATCCTGGGCAAACTGAACGCGACCAGCCGCACGGAGGCGGTGACCGTCGGGGCGCGGCGCGGATACGTGCTGTTCTAGAAATCGTCCGGCGTGGTCGGCGGTATAATGGTCGCATGGTAACAACGACTCCCGAACGCAGTGCGGGCATAGTGGTTCTCAACAACGTGAGTTGGGAAACCTATGAATCGCTTTTGAAAGACCACGAGTCGTCCAGCACGCCGCGCTTCACCTACGACGAAGGAACGTTGACCATCATGAGTCCCCTGCGCTTTCACGAATCCACCAACCGGGTTGTCGCCTATATGGTTGACATTATTTTAGACGAATGGCGTCTGGATTGTGATAACATCGGCTCGCTCACTTTGAAGTCGCCGGGGCAAAAGAAAGGGCTGGAACCGGACACCTGTTTTTATATCGAAAATGTCGGTGCGCTCGACGATAAGGACACGCCCGATCTGGAGCAAGGCGACCCCGCCCCGGACTTAGTGATCGAAATTGACGACACCTCGCTCTCCGCCGCCAAGATGCCCATCTATGCGGCGTTCGGCGTGCCGGAAGTGTGGCGCATTCGTAAAATCAGCGTGGAGATATTGCTACTACAGGAGGGGGAATACGTGACTGCCCCCGAGAGTAAATCCCTCCCGAAACTGACCCCGGCAACGATAATCGCACTGCTCGCGCAAAGCGAAAATCTCACCCGCTTCGCCTGGGCGGACGCCGTGCGCGAATGGGCTAAAGCTAACCGATTTGCTACCCCATAGTCGTCCGACAATTCATCCGCTGGCGTTTAAGCCGTTTGACGACAGAGCAATCACACTCGCTTGAAATTCTGTTTCAAAACGACTCGGCTCGGGTAGCATGTTTCCCTGCCGTTATGTGGATTTTCACCGGAATGACGGTCGGTGGATGCCACTACCAATCGGGGAGCGGCTTCAGTATCTGCCAGTGTAATGGCGAAGGAAAACGGATATGAATCGTCGCTTGATTCTTGCTTTTGGTGTTCTCAGTTTCGCTGTATTTAATACGACATCCGCGTATGCCGTAGACCTTGTTGTCGCGAATGCGGGGTTTGAAAACCCGTCTCTGGCGGTGAATGTTTTCACCACGGGCGGTATCGTGGGGTGGACGAATAGCCCCGGTGGTGATTTCGGTTCGTGGCGTCCTAACAACCCCAACTTTTTCACGACCCCGGTTCCGGAAGGGGTTCAGGTGGGCTATATCAATGGTATCTCTATCGCACAGGGGCTGACCGATACGTTACAGGCAGGTTCCTATGATCTGTCGTTGCAGATCGGACGTCGCGTGGACGGGTTCGTCGGCGATACGACAGTGCAATTGTTCGCAGGTGGTAACGTGGCGAATGGTGTAGTTACCGGGGGGACCCTGCTCTCGTCGGCGTCGCTCTCTTTTGCAAGCATTGTCGTCGGAACATTCCAACCACTGACGCTGAATTATGTCGTGGCTAACAACGACCCGTCGCTCGGGCAAAATCTCTCGATTCGCATCGTTAAGACAAGCGGTACGCAAATAGATTTCGATGCGGTACGTCTGCAGAGCAATGCTGTTACGGTGGTGCCGGAATCGCCGACGGGTTTGCTTGCCGTTGTCGGTCTGGTCGTGTTCGTAATCGGCAAGCGTCGCAAGGGGCAGTAACTTCCCGTATTGTGACCGAGCAAGCCCCGATTTGCAACGCACGCATCGGGGCGTTTCCTTCTGTGGAAAGCAATCTTTGATCCTGTTTGTCCTCTTGTCTTCCTGACGCCTGTCAAAGCACAGTAAAATAGCGGGAAAAGGCAAAAGGAAGAAACAATGAGCAAAGTATATATCGGGACTGCCGACGTAGAGGATTGGCGTAAACTGATACGGGCGGGACACTTTTCCGCGGATTATTCCGCACAACTGACCGCTGAATCATGGCTCGACGCCGAAGGGTTCCCCGAAACGCTCGCCGCGATCTTCGCCGACGCGGGTGAACCGTTCGCGTCGCTGACGCCGCTTCTGGTGTTCCCGGAGCACAAAGTCGCCCTGCCCGGTGGGAGCGTTGGTACACAGTCAGACGTCTGGTGCCTCGCCGCGCACGGATCCGGTCTGGCGTCGCTGTCGGTGGAAGGCACGAAGGGTGAGGGGTTCGGTCCGACGCTCGATGTCTGGCAACGCACGACGACCTCGGGCAGAAAAACGCGGCTCGCCTATCTGGTCGAACTGCTCGGGCTGACCCCGCCCCTGCCGCAAAACCTGCGCTATCAGTTCCTGCACCGCACCGCGAGCGCGATCATCGAGGCGAAACGGTTCCGCGCGGAAGTCGCCGTCCTCGTCCTGCAATCGTTCACCCCTGACAACGACGGCTTCGGCGACTTCGAGCAGTTTCTTCGCCTGATGGGCGTCATGAGTCCGATTACGCCCGATGCCGTAATCCCGGTCGCCGTCCGTGATGGCGTGATGTTATACGCGGTCTGGGCACGGAGTGCGGCGAAATGAGGGTAACAAACGACAAAGCGGTATACTCGGTGCATGAACTCCCGGCGAAAAATTTTCTGTATCGGTCTCGCGCTCGCTCTCGGCAACGTGCCGGCGGTACGCGCACAGGATCGCGCGGGTTATACGTTGGTCAAGATCGCCGACGTGCAAACGGTGATACCGGGAACCCAACCGGTGCGACGATTGCATCCGTCCCGTGTGTTCCCCCCGCCTTCGGTTTCCGCCGACGGCACGATAGCGTTCTGGTGCGGGGTGCGCGAGGACGCGCTTAAGGAAGCCCCCGCCGGCGCGGTCCTGTCGAACCCCTACACCGACGTCGGCTCGGGGATATTCCTCGCCAACGCCGCCCAGCCGGATGCCGTGGTTGCTGTCGCGCTTCACGGCACACCCGCCGCCGGCGGGGGCAACTTCGACATCCTATTCGCCCCGTTCCTCGCCACGAAAAAGGACGGCGGGGGCTCGCTGTGTTTCTTCGGAAGCGTCGCGACACCGGCGGGCGAATCTCCCGCAACCCCCTCCGGGAGCGAGCCGCATCTATTCGCGTATGATCTGGCGACGAAACAGTTACGGCGTGCCCTCACCTCCACCCGTCGCCGGGTGCCGCCCGGTGGGTTCGATCTGGATACCACGGGGGCTATCAACAGCGCGGGGCGGGTCTGCTTCGGAACATTTAACGCAAAAGGAGCGCAGGGCGGCTACTTCACGTTCCCGGTGAGCGGCTCGGCGCAGGACGCCGCCGCGTTGACGCCCGCGGCGCCGGACGACGTTTCGGCTCCGTTCCACCGCCTGACGCGACCGCAAATCAGCGACGCCGGGGAAGTGACGTGGTCGAGCGTCAATGTGAACCCCGAACGGGGCGTGAACTATGGACTGTATTGGATGAACAAGAGCGGGCAGTTCGCGCCCGTCTTCGAGCAGTGGGACATCGCGCCGAACGGGCGAAAGTTCAGCCGAATGCTGAGCCAGAGTGCCGCGATCAACAGTTCGTGTAATCTGATCACGTTCGCGGCCGAAGTCGACGCGTTCCACGGGGCGTTCGCGTATAACACACGCACGAAGAAGATGGAATTGATTGCCGAGTACGGCGGCACCGCGCCGGGTGGTATCGGCAACTACACCCAGATCATCGGCGATGTGGGGGTCAATGCCAGTGGAACGGTGGCGTTCGCCGCGACCCTCCTGCCGCTCGAACCGGACCCCGCCAGGAACGGTACCGACGAATTCCAGGCACTGTTCACGCAAAACGCGCGCGGCGTTACGGTGCTCGTCGCGCGTCGAGGCGACGCGTTCGACGGATCGGTCCTGACGGGGTTTTCCACCGAGGCGCGGTGCATCGACGACAAGGGCGGGGTCGCATTCCGTTACGACCTGGAGGACGGGCGCGTCGGGATCGCCTACGCCCGCGCTCGCGGCAACAGGACGCCACGCGCCCAGTAAACGGAGGGTGTCGATGACCCCGCCCCCGCGCGGGCGAAACACGCATTCTCGATGTGGAAGTGCGCTGATGTTTCGCGGCGAGGACTTTCTCGCCGGATCCCTCATCGCCGATTTACGCGCCCTGACGTAGACGCGGTACAATCACCGTATGCCGATCCCGTTTTTCCCCGGTGCCAAATCCGACACGCCTTCCGTCGCCGATCTTCAGCGACGCCTGGAGCAAAAAGATACCGAACTCGCCGACTCCCGCAACCGTGTCCGGCAACTGGAAGCCGCTCTGGACGCCCGCGCCGCCGAAGCCGCGTCACTCCGGCGCATCGGAGAAGCTACCGGGCAGGTCGTCAACGCCGACGAGATCCTGCCGCTGATCGCCGAAATCGCCGTTGAGGTGACTGCGACCGACTCCGCGCAGGTGTATCTGTTCAACGAAAACCGCGACACACTGGTTCTTCGCGCCGCGACCGATGACTTCGCGCAGGAACTGCTCGGCAAGATCAAGTGCGTCGTCGGGGAGGGTATCACGGGCTGGGTGGCACGCGAAAAGCAACACGTCGCCATCGCGTCCGAGGCGTTCGGGGACGAACGATTCAAGTTCGTGCCGGAACTGCGCGAAGACCGCTATCAGAGCATGCTGTCGGTGCCGCTGATCTGGCGTGGGGAGTGCATCGGCGTCATCAATGTGCGCACGCTCGCCCCACACGACTACAATAAACAGCAGGTGCAACTCCTGTCCTCCATCGCGTCGCAGGTCGCCGGGTCGGTCGCGGCATCGCGCCGGATTCGCGAGGCTAATAAGCGGGCGACACACCTTTCCACCGTCGCCGAAGTGTCGAAAACGATCACGTCGAACCTGTATCTGGAAGAGATCCTGCAACTCGCCGTCGCCGCGACCGCGCAAACGATGAACTTCAAGATCGTCTCGCTACTTTTAGTAGACGAGGAAAAACAGGAACTGGTATTGAAGGCGACGCAAACGCAAAGCCGTGATTATGTGAAAAAGCCGAACCTGCCGATGGGGGAAAGTATTGCGGGGCAGGCAATCCAGACCGGGCGGGTGGTCACGGTAAAAGATGTGAAAACGTCGCCCGCATACCGCTTTCCGGAGATCGCCAAGCGAGAGGGCTTGACCAGTCTCGCCTGTGTGCCGCTCAAGGTACGCGAGCGGGTCATTGGGGTGATGAATTGTTACACGGAAAAAGCGCACGATTTTACCGAAGATGAGATTGCGGTGTTGGACACTCTCGGAAACCAGGTCGCGGTCGCCATCGAGAATGCCAAACTGATGGTGAAGGGCGCACTGCTGCAGGAAATGCACCATCGGGTCAAGAACAACCTGCAAACTATCGCCAGCCTCCTGCGCCTGCAATCGCACTATGTGACGAATCAGTCGCCGAAGGAGGTGCTGAACGAAAGCATCAACCGGGTTCTCGCGGTCGCCGCCGTCCACGACTTGTTATCCCGTGAAGACCTGGACACGATTTCGGTGCGCAAAATAGCCGACCAAATCCTGACAGCGATCAAGCAATCGTTCATCGATCCGTCGAAGCGGATCGAAATGCGCACGGAGGGTCCCGATCTGATGCTCGGCTCGCACAAGGCGAACTCAGTGGCACTGATTCTGAATGAAGCCGTCTCAAACGCCGTAGAGCACGGTTTTAAAACGGCGAACGAGGGCTTCATCGCGGTGCGCCTTATTGAGGCTCCGGATAACAAATGGCGGCTGGAGGTACGCAACGATGGCGACCCGCTCCCGGAAAATTTCGACATTCGTAAGTTCACTGACCTGGGTTTACAGATCATCGAAACCTTGACACGCGGCGATTTACAGGGCGATTTCTCGCTTCAAACGGAGGACGGTGTCACGGTAGCCGCAGTCACTTTCCCGCGCTGATCCTTTTTTGCTTCTTTATTT
>JACMIS010000008.1 GCA_014381035.1 Armatimonadota bacterium | reverse complement strand
TCCATCACTGCCCTGCCCATAAATTCGTTCAGTTTGTTCGTGTCGATAGTCATTTTCGTTTCCTCGTTCTCTTTCCGCCGATGAAAGGCTCGCGTCGCAACAACCGCTTCGCTTTCGCCTCCGTTTCGGTCACGAACAGTATCTCAGGCGGGCGTTATCGTCGGCGTTATCAGAATGCGGGAAAAAGTGTTATCATAAAAAAAATCATCGCCGCGGAGAGGCAAACATGGTGGAGCATGCGGAACCGTCCCCGGCTCTGGAAATCTTTCTTTTTGGGTCCTTCGCTGTGCGGGTGGAAGGGCACCCGATGCCGCGCCTGCGCACGCGTAAGGGGCAGTCGCTTCTGGGACTGCTCGCGCTACGGCAGGGGCGCGAAATCGAGCGCGAGTGGCTCGCGGCAACGCTGTGGCCCGAAAGTTCGGAGCAACGCGCCTACGCCAACCTGCGTCTGAGCCTCGTGGACCTGCGCCGCGCGTTGGGAGCGCAATCGCATCGCCTTCACGCGCCCTCGCCCCGGGTACTTTGCCTGGATACGGCAGGCACCTCCGTAGACGTCCTTCTTTTTGACCACGCGGTAGCACGCGGGGATGCCGTCTCGCTGGAACGTGCGACGGCACTGTACCGGGGACCGCTTCTGGAAAGTTGCCTCGAAGAATGGGTTCTCGCGGAACGCGAGGTACGCGGTCAAGCCTATCTGCGAGCACTCGAATCGCTGGCGGCGGGGGCGACGGAACGCGGCGATTCTGCCACTGCCGCGCATTATCTTCGCCGCGCCATCGCCATGGACCCGTTGCGGGAAACGGCGCAACGCGCCTTGATGCAGGCACTGGCGCAAAACGGGAGCTACGCCGCCGCCGTCCTTGCCTATCGCTGGTTTCGGACGCGGTTACGCCGGGAAATGGCGGCAGAGCCAGACCCTCAGACGCGGGTTGTATTCGAACAGCTGCGTGCCGACGCCCGAAATCGTGCCCGGATTACGCCAAAGTCGAACGGTTTGCAGGACAAACGCCTTCCGTCTCCGGCATCCCAGACGATAACCGGATCACCCATGAGCACCCCCGCCGCGTCAGAATCGGCACACCGCCGGAATAATCTGCCGCATCCACGCACCTCGTTCATCGGGCGGCATCAGGAAATCGAGGAGATAAGCCGCCTGCTACGGGGGGGTGATCCGGCACCACGCCTGCTGACACTGACCGGTGCGGGTGGTAGCGGCAAGACGCGCCTCGCCTTGCGGGCGGGAGCGGCACTGGACGGAGACTATCCCGACGGCGTCTGGCTGGTCGAACTGGCACCGCTATCCGACCCATCCCTCCTGCCGCAGGCGATAGCGGCGGTGCTGGGCGTATCGGAGCGGGCAGGTACTCCCCTTCAGGAAACCGTGGAAGCACACCTGCGCCCACGCTCTCTTCTCCTATTGCTGGATAACTGTGAGCACCTTCTGGAAGGATGCGCGGAACTCGCGGACCGACTCCTACGACACTGCCCGCGCCTGCGTATCCTGGCGACCAGCCGGGAGATACTCCGCGTGGGGGGCGAGTTCGTATACCGTGTCCCTTCTTTGACACTGCCCGAATCCCTGGAGGTGTTGCCTGTCGAGTGTGTGCACAAATATGAGGCGGTGCATCTCTTCACCGACCGCGCTGTCTTCAGCCACCCGTCTTTCGCGCTGACCGTCGGCAACCTTCCGGCAGTGGTAGAGATCTGCCGCCGTCTGGATGGTAGCCCCCTGGCAATCGAATTAGCCGCCGCCCGGACGGGTGCCCTGGCCGTCGAACAACTCTCGCAACGTCTGGGTGACTGTTTCAATCTGCTCACCGGCGGGAGTCGAGCCGCCCTACCGCGTCAGCAAACGCTCCGCGCGACGATTGACTGGAGTTATGACCTTCTGGACGAATCGGAACGCCTCTTGCTACGCCGCCTGTCCGTCTTCGCGGGCGGATGCACTCTGGAGTCGGTGGAAGCGATCTGTGCCGAAACGGGGAATAAGACGACCGTATTGGATCGCCTGTCCAATCTCGTGAACAAGTCTCTGGTGGTTGCCGAGGTCGAGACGTCCGGGGGAGGGATGCGCTACCGCCTTCTGGAAACGGTGCGCCAGTACGCGCGGGAGCGGCTTGTCGAGACCGGCGAAGCCCCGAGCACACGCGAGCGGCACGCGAAGTGGTTTCTCCGGCTCGCCGGGGAAGCCGAAGCCGCGTTGTGGGACGAGGACGGTCCGACGTGGACGGCACGGCTCGAAGCGGAGCACGATAACCTGCGTGCCGCACTGGAATACAGCCGCGATCTGGGCGACGGGTGCGAAACAGGGATGCGGTTGGCGGGGACGCTGGCGCAGTTCTGGTACATGGGCGGCTACTGGACCGAGGGGCGGGAGTGGGTGGAAGGCACGCTCCGACGAGGACATCAGCAAACCTCCGCGGGGCATGCCAAGGCACTTTTCGGTGCCGGAATACTCGCCTGGATTCAGGACGATTACCGGAAGGCGCGGCAACTACTGGAGCGAAGCCTCCTGCTCTGGCGCGAATTGGCGGACGACGAGGGCTATTTCGTGACGGTACTGGTGCTGGGCAGTGTCCTCGGCACGGTGGGAGAGTACGCGATAGCGAACGAAATGCTGGCGGAAAGTCTCGCCTTTTTTCTGCGCACGGATGCCCGAACCAGTGCCGTGTTCTGTCTTGCCTACCTGAGTCGGAACGCTTTCGAGCAGGAAGATTATGCCACGGCTCAAACCATGAGTGAGCAGTGCCTGACACTTTCCCGCGAGAACGAGCACAGATGGGGGCAATCCTTCGCGATGATGATCATGGCATCGGTAGCCGGAAAGAAGAAGGATTACGAACACGCCGTCGCCCTTTGCCACGAAAGCCTCGCGCTGTCGCGGGAGATTGGCAACCGGCGCGGATTGGCACGCGGTGAGTTGTTGCTGGGACTGATCGCCTGCCGCCGCGAACAATTTGCTGAAGCGGCACGGCATCTACAAGAGTGCCGACGGTTTTTTCAGGATCTGGGCGACCAGGAGGGCATCTGTTACACGCTTGAAGGGATGGCACTTCTTTGCGCCCTTTCTTCTCAGCCTGAAAGGGCGGTACGCCTCCTCGCGGCGGCGCAGGGGTTGCGCAATGTGATCGGGGTTTCGCTACCGCCATCAAGCCGCACCATGAAAGAAAGCTGGTTGGGTCACGCCCGGTCCCGATTGGGTGAGGACGCCTTCTCACGCACATGGCACGAAAGTTTCCACTCGCCGCCGACGCAGATAACGGCGATGGCTTCGGAGGAGGTTTTTAAACCCCGTGAGCCGTGAGCCCCTTGTATGCCCGTGCTGTCGAAGACGCTTTCACTATTTTGCACCGCCTGCGGCTGGCAGGATTACACCGCCGGTACCCTCCCGGTTTCCTGCCAACCGCGCCTTGGCGTCTTAAAGCCGGATCAAATACGTGGCGTCCTGCGGATTCTGATCGTAGTAACGCATGACACCGGCTTCGAGCGGGTCGGAACCGACGGGAACCGTCGCCCCCCGGACGCCCAGCGAACGGAGCGTGTTCTGAATCTGCAACCGGTCAATGGTCCCCTGAAATCGCTCCGTAGTCTCGCGCGACTGCGCAGTAGGTCCGGTCAGATAGTCCGCAAACCGCAACGCCTTCGCAGGGTCCCACGCGACTGCGAGAAGCGGTTGTTTTCCCGGAAGTATGTTGCCCCTCTGGGAGACGATCTGCATGAACTCGCCGCCCCCAAGGCGGGCGACTTCTATCCACGTGCTTTTGGTCTTCCACTCGCTCCCAAACCAGTTTCGGACATCCTGCTGGTCACTTCCCTGAGATCTGCCTGTTGGGAAGGCGCAATACGCGGCGGAGACCGTAACCGATTTTTCCCGCGCCGACTTTATCGCTTCCTCCAGTGACACAGGACCTTGTAGGGCGGATTCATTGCCGAGCACATAGAGGCGACGGGCGGCGGCATTTTTAGACCAGCTCAACTCCTCGGTACTTTTCTTGACAACGTCGCCGACGAATTCCGCTCCCCCCATGTCGGAGGCGGTATCCTGCAGGTGTTGGAGAAAGCGGGGTTGGTTCTCGCTCAGGTCGAGGACGAAGTACCGCTTCGCGCCGTCGCCGTATCGTACCAATCCCAGACGAACCGTGTGACCGGGATGTTGTCGCACGGTTCGCTGGATGAGGGACACGATTGTCGCCTTGAGGACGGGCATATAGCCTCGCATGCTTCCCGAAACGTCGATGCAGAACACGAGGTCCACGACCGGGGCGGATTCTTCGGAAACTACGGGTGTTTCCTTCGCAACAAGTGCCTCCTCGGTAGACGGGGTGGGCGGCAACGTCGCTTCGTCGGCGGCGAAAGCTCCTGTGGGTAGCAGGGTCAGAACAAGACTCAGGGCGGCGGAAAATCGGAATCGTTTCATTGGCTCCTCCTAAAATACAAGAAAACAATCGTTTGAATTGCGGCAGGTTAGCAACGAATGACGTGTTGTGCCTATGATATAACGGACAATGTCCCGAAAAGGTGACGGCTAACCACGAAATTCCCCCTATATTTTTTCCGGTGTCCTTCACGGTAATTTCTGGGAAAACACTGTCATCAACAATACTGATCCTTCTTTTGTCTTGCCGGAACGCGGGCAGACAAAAAGAAGCCTATCCCGGCTATATTTATCCGCCATAGGGAATACTCGACAATCAGAGCGCGTATAGGATATGCTGGAACCGTCCGTGATGCCACTGAGGCTTTACTTGCGGGCTCCCGCTGACATACAATGAGTTCTGTGCCCGCTCTTCCCGAACCCAGGCACGAAGTGGTTCGGACGCGCTATGCTAGTCTTGACTATTATGAGATTTTCTTTTTTCTTTCGCTACGCCTCACTTCTGTCACTGCTATTCTTGGTGGCGAACTTTGCCGGGGCACAAACGAATAAATCCGATTCCGGAAGTGTCAAGCCGACGAAGTTAGTGGTCTGGGGACTGCAACTGGGCAAGGACTCCGCCGGTCTCGAAGCACAGATTGCCGAGTTCGAGAGGCGCAATCCCGACATTGACGTTTCGGTCATGAGCATGG